>JBBKXA010000092.1:0-5527 GCA_037969235.1 Bdellovibrionales bacterium
TATGGAGCCAGCGAGTTTTGAAGATGCGCCGATGGCGATGATGGATATTGCGCGGGCTTTGCTGGGGGATTTGCGCAATGATCCGTACAAGGCCAAAGCTAACCCGCTGGAAATTGCGCGGGTGATGGGAAAATCGGGAACGGGCTGGAGCTGGACGCCGTTTATATTTTCCGCACTTGGTGAAATGTATGAGCCATCGATCCCGATCAACAGCAAGGTGGGTTTGAATGTTTGGAAGAATTTACCCGAATGGGCGGAGGAGCCTACGCCGCCGCCGGCCTCTCATCATGGTGTTAGCGCAAAAGAAGCGCGGGAGCGTTTAACGCAATTATTGGGGCATGATGCGGAAAAACGCGATTCACAAATGGCGTTTAGCGAAAAGATTGCCGAGAGTTTTGCCCCAAAAGAAGACAGTGATATACCCCATGTGGTATTGGCCGAAGCGGGAACAGGTGTTGGTAAAACACTCGGCTATCTAGCGGCTGCAAGCGTTTGGGCGGAGAAAAACAAAGGCAGCGTTTGGGTTTCAACTTACACCAAAAATTTGCAGCGCCAGATTGATCAGGAGCTGGATCGTCTATATCCCAACCCCGAATTGAAAGACACGCATGTTGCCACGCGCAAAGGTCGCGAGAATTATTTGTGCTTGCTCAATTTCGAAGAAACCGCCATGAGTGCGGCTTTGGCTAAGCATCCATCCACTGCGATTGCGGCAGGAATTATGGCGCGATGGGTGGTTGCGACCAAAGATGGGGATTTGACGGGCGCGCAATATCCCGGTTGGCTGACCACGATATTAGGCTTTCACAATAGCGCAGGTTTAGCCGATCGACGAGGCGAATGTGTTTATTCGGCGTGCGATCATTATTCCAAATGTTTCGTCGAACATTCTGTGCGCAAGGCCAAGCGAGCGCGCATTGTAGTGGCTAATCATGCGCTTGTGATGATCACGGCGGCATTGGCGGGGACAGATGAAGATTTGCCGAGTCGTTATATTTTTGATGAGGGGCATCACTTATTTAACGCCGCCGATAGTGCTTTTGCCGCGCATCTAACCGCGCAGGAAACGCGAGATATGCGGCGCTGGATTTTGGGCAATGAAGGCGGGCGCCGCGCCAGTCGTGCTCGCGGGTTAAAGCGCCGCGCCGAAGATTTATGCGAAGGCATGAGTGATGCCGAGGAGCATTTGCGTAAGATTTTAAGCGCGGCGCAATGCCTGCCGCAAGAAAGCTGGACGCGCCGCTTGCGTGATGGCGCGCCGAGCGGTGAGGCTGAACAATTTTTAGCCGCGATCTATCATCAGGTGCATGCAAGGGCGAATGGTAAAAACATGCCTTACTCTCTGGAAACCGAAGTGTTCCCCGTGGAAGATAACGTGGTGGAAATGGCGCGGAAATTGAAAACTGCGTTAGTACGTTTGCAAAAGCCGATGCAGGCGCTCGCGGTTATTTTTAAGAAAAAACTCGCGGATGATGATGGGCATTTGGCTGCGGATACGCGCAAACGTTTGGAAGCGGTGAGCGCTTCGTTGGAGCGGCGCAGTGTGATGATTTTACAGGCGTGGATTCTTATGCTGGAGAATTTGGATAAGGGTAGTGACCCCGCGCATAGCCCCGTACATAAAGCGGATGGATTTGTTGATTGGATGGAAATTGCGCGTGTTGATGGGCGGTCTGTGGATGTGGGGCTTTTCCGTCACCACATTGACCCAATGCAGCCCTTTGCGCGTTCTATTGGGCCGCATGTTCATGGTATGGCGATTACTTCGGCAACATTGCGCGATTCCACGCGCGACGACGCAACAAGTTGGGATAAGGCCGCGAAGCAAAGTGGCGCGGCCTATCTTAATCCGCATGCAGGCCATTATAGCTTTAGCTCCCCGTTTAATTATGCGCAGCAGACAAAAATTTTGATTATTGATGATGTGAATAAAAATGATCTGGGGCAGGTTTCAGGGGCTTATCGTGCGCTATTTCAAGCCAGCGGTGGTGGGGCGCTGGGGCTGTTTACCGCAATTTCGCGCCTGCGTGCGGTGCATGAACGCATAGCGCCAGCGTTAGAGGATCAAGGCTTGCCGCTCTACGCGCAGCATATGGATGAGATTGATACAGGTACATTGGTGGATATGTTTCGCGAAGATACGCATGCGTGCCTGTTAGGCACGGACGCCATTCGTGATGGCGTTGATGTACCGGGGGATTCCCTGCGTTTAATCGCGTTTGATCGCACGCCTTGGCCGCGCCCGACTTTATTGCATAAAGCGCGGCGCGAAGCGTTTGGCGGGCGTGATTATGATGACATGCTCACGCGGTTGAAATTAAAACAGGCTTTTGGCCGCCTTATACGGCGCGGCGATGATAAGGGGGTTTTTGTTATGCTAGATGCTGCCCTGCCCTCGCGGCTATATGGTGCATTTCCTGATGATGTTGAGATTGTGAAATGTGGATTGAGCGAAGCGGTTAATACGATCCGCGCTTTTCTTGGCTGACTTTAACTATTGCGAATAAGCATGTATTTTTATTTAACTTTAACTTCTTCACCCTGCTCGCCAGCTGTGCGAACTTTTACCAAAGCTTGGTCGAGCATGCGGATGATTTCGGGGCCGATTTTATCGTTGAGCAAGGGCTGTTTGGCGCTGGCGCTTTGTGCTTCGGGCTTAGAGAAATATTCAACCATTGCCGCTAATTCGTCAGCAGAGAATGTTTCGGCGTAGGCATCAACAGCAATTTTTTCTAGGGCTTTATCATTAATGAGATTCAAAATAGCGCGACGGAGGATATCGCGTTCCTTGCTGGTGTTGGCTGACATTGTGCGATCAACATAGACATTGACGGCGCGTTCGATTTGTTGTGAAACGGGGTTGATTTGGAGCATTTGCTTTGATAGCGCCATGCGTTGATCGAAATCATCCGCGCTTTCTTGCGCCAAGGCGTTAAGCGGCGCAGTAGCCAACATCAATAATACAATATATTTCAGCATCTTTAGAACGGAATCTCATCCTCTAAATCATCCACGGGTGCCGGGGCATTATTTTTGCTTTGTTGAGGGGCTTGGTTATAATCGCCGTTTTGACTATCGCCAAATCCACCGCCTTGGTTATTATTTTGAATGTAACCGCCACCTTGGCCGCCACCATCGCTGCGCCCATCAAGCATAACGAGCTTGCTATCGAAGGCTTTTAACACAATTTCGGTGGTGTATTTTTTCTGACCATCCTGCTCCCAGCTCCGCGTTTCAACGGAACCTTCCAAATACACTTTTGCACCTTTTTTCAAATAGTTCTTACACACTGTTACTAAACCAGGTGAGAAAATTACCACGCGGTGCCATTCGGTTTTTTCGCGGCGCTCGCCCGTGTTTTTGTCTTTCCATGAATCCGATGTAGCCACCGAAAGATTGCAAACCTCGCCGCCATTTTGCATGGTGCGCACTTCGGGGTCGTTGCCCAAATTTCCGACTAAAATAACTTTATTGACTGAACCGGCCATATTTACTCTCCTTTGATTTGATTCTTGCCCTAGATTAACCACCAAGTCACAAAGACTCAAAGGAAAAATAATTTAAGTCACAAAAAACCCCACCCCAGCGTTAGCTAGAGCGGGGCTAATCGTGAGTGATATTTATGCCGCGGCTTTATATTCTATATGCTCGTCGGCGATTGCGCGTTGATATGATGGCAGGGATGATACCGCCTTCAGGAACGCTTTGGTTTTTGGGCCGAATTTTGGCTTGGTTGGGATGAAATCCCAATTTGCCACTACGGTCACATAAATATCGCCCGCGGTGAGTTTATCACCACAAAGATATTTTCCGCCACTTTCGCTCAGTTGTTTCTCGATCAGATCCCATTGTGCCTGAACATCTTTACAGCCAGCTTCGATCACATTTTCATCCGCATCATTTCGCTCAGCGAACATCACTTTGGCGTAGGCAGGGTGTAGTGTGGAATTCGCATACATTAACCATTGCAACGCTTTCGCGCGTTCAAAACCGTCCTTAGGGATCAGCTTACCTTTATGTTTATCATTCAGATAAACAATCATGGCCGCGTTTTCGGTGAGTACCCCATCGGGTGTTTTCAATACGCCGACTTGGCCGCGTGGATTAATTTTAAGAAATTCGGGCTTTTTATGATCGCCATTTTTCATGTTAACTTCATGAAGGTCATATTCTACGCCTAGCTCTTCGAGCGCGACGTGAACAGACATAGAGCAAGCTCCAGGTGCGTAATATAAAGTGTACATTGTAGTGCCTTTCGTTTGAGTTGTTGAAACGCAGTGGATATCAATTTATGGCGGGGGCTTAAGAAGTGAAGGAAATTAAATTGCGTTTTTTCATTGACATAAGCAATTAAATTGTCTAATTTACGTATAAATGCGGAAATTGGAGGGTTTTATGAAACATACACTGGGTGCACTGATTACAACTTTTGTTTTGATGGCAGGGGCAAGCGTAACGCATGCGGATGCGCAAATTAGCGAAGAAGAAATACTTAAGGCGGCGAGAGACAGGTACTCTGACGTTAACTTTGCCACTAACACTGGTGCCGGTATTTCCTCGGTGCCGGTAAACAGGCCAGAATATCCTTCTGATGCTCAATCGTTTAGATATTGGAATGGTCGAAGATTGCGCAATGTTGAGCAAGAACAAAAATACTATAGCGATTTTTTTAAAGAGGCTTTGGGTAGATAATTATGATTACAAGTAATGTCATGCTTATATACATCACAATTCTAGCGGTAATTAAAATAGAGGAAACTCTCATTGACATATTATAAATTAAAGCGTAATAATGTATTTTTAATTTCAAAAGGATATAGAAATGAATATTTTTGAAGCTGATCGCTATATAAATTTTGTTTTCCCTACAGCACAACCAATGCTTAGCTCTCATCCACTCAAATCAATTGTGGTAAATCATTTAATAGAAATGGGCATGGTTACAGACAATCAGGATTCCAAATCTAAAGGTTATCATGGTCTTAGCTCTACAGACTATCAGCTTGAAGGTAGAGGCGTTTCTTTTTCGGTTCGCTTATCTCAAGACTGGGTAGAGGCTACAGTAAAAAACTGGAATAAGCACGACGCGTATATTGAGGGCACATTTCGCGGTACAGAAGAAAAAGTGCTACATATCGTTGAAAACCTTGCTATGAACGAAGCATTAGAGAATATAGCAAAATCCATATCTCAACATGAAAGCTTCAAACCGAGAGAGGCTGAAAAACTAAACACGTGGCAAAGGCTTGCTCCCGCATTTTTAGGGGGCACAAAACCTGAACCTGCATATTTAGGCTTTTCAGTGTGGAGCGTTCCCCAAAATTTAACACCTTATGTAGAAACAACTTATCCACAGCAAAAAACATACACGATTGTAGCCTGTCCCAATACTGCAGAATTTTGATTAAAGCTATAATTTCTTTGACATTTCATCGATGTCGATACATATCTTATTCATGCTTACACATATCTCCATCCGCGGGGCGCGGGAACATAATTTGAAAAATGTGAACGTGGATATTCCGCG
>JBBKXA010000093.1:0-2580 GCA_037969235.1 Bdellovibrionales bacterium
AGACAACGTCATCCTCACCTCCCGCGACAGCAAAGCCTATGGCGACAAAGCCGTATATGACCTCAACGAAGGCAAGGCCACAATGACTGGCCAAAATTTGAAAATGCTCACCCCCGAACAAACCATCACCGCCCTCGACCGCTTCGAATATTTCACACAAAGCGGGCGCATCAACGCCATTGGCGATGCCATTATCACTCGCCCCAAAATTGGCGGCGGCAATGACACACTGCGCGCACCCACCATCTCCGCATTTTTGAAAAAAGATGCCAACGGCAAACAAACCCTGGATCGCGCCACCGCGCAAGGCGGCGTAACCATCACCACACCAACCGAAACCATCACAGGGCAAAGCGGCGAATATATCGCCACGAGCAATATCGCGACACTAAACGGCAATGTCAAAATTCTGCGCGGTCCAAACACCCTCGAAGGCGAACGCGCAGAAGTCAACCTCAACACCAATATCAGCAAAATTTACGGCGCCCCCAAAAACACAAACAGCGCATCCACCACCACCTCTGGCCGCGTTCGCGGCGTTTTTTACCCCGGCTCGACAGATTAATCAAATCCATCTTGCCCATAACACCGATATTGCGCTATAATTTTCCATGATTTCATTCATCGAATGGTTTGGATTTGCCAGCATTATCCTGTTGGGCGCCGCATCCCCTGGCCCTGATTTAATTGTCGTGTTGCGCAATGCCGTTTTGCACTCCTCACGCGCAGGCATATTCACCGCGCTCGGCATAGGCGCAGGCTTAATCATCCACATCACCTATTCACTGCTGGGCATCACCGCATTGATCGCCAGCTCAATCACATTATTTACAATCATTAAATATATCGGCGCCGCGTATTTGGTCTATATCGGCGTAAAATCTCTGCGCTCCAAAGGTTATGAGAACACGCCCATTATTCAAGATAACGACCTCTGTAATCGCCCGCACATACCCGCGCTCAAAGCATTTGCCCAAGGCTTCTTGACCAATCTACTCAACCCCAAAGCCATGCTGTTTTTCCTCGCTTTACTGCCGCAATTTATATCGCCAGATGCGGACATATTCAAACAAATCATAATCGCATCCACGGCCATCACGCTCCCGACAATATGGTTTATCGGCGTGTCAGCCGTGCTTAACCACCGCCACATCCGCCGCACTTTTTTGCGCTTTGCAAAATGGATAGACCGGCTATGTGGTGGACTTTTAATCGCCTTAGGTGTAAAACTGGCGCTTATAAAGGCTTAAGATGATAGAAACCATGAACAAAAACCCCCGCATCAAAGAAGTGCCAAAAGGCTTAAGCGTTTCGCACCTGTCCAAATCCTATAAAAAACGCCCCGTTTTGCGCGATGTGTCTTTCACCGTTAAACGTGGGGAGGCGGTGGCTTTGCTTGGCCCGAATGGCGCAGGAAAAACCACCTGTTTTTATATTACTACGGGGCTTATTCCCGCCGATGGCGGTAAAATCACATTGGATGGCCAGGATATCACCAATCTGCCGATGTATCGCCGTGCGCGTCTTGGAATTGGCTATTTGCCCCAAGAATCCTCAATCTTTCGCGGCCTGAACGTGGAGGATAATATCCGCACCGTTTTGGAATCTCAAAATCTGGAGGATGAACAACAGCAATTATTGCTCGAAGATTTGCTCACCGAATTTGGTGTCGAGCATCTGCGCCGCACCCCTTCACCGGCTCTTTCAGGCGGAGAGCGCCGCCGCGTTGAAATTGCAAGAGCGCTTGCCGCGCGCCCTGATTTTATCCTCCTCGATGAACCGTTGGCGGGTATCGACCCCATCGCCGTCGCCGAAATCCGCGCATTAATTGCCCACCTCAAAGACCGCGGCATCGGCGTTCTCATTACCGATCATAACGTCCGCGATTGCCTCGGCATAGTTGACCGCGCCTATATCTTGCATGATGGCAAAGTCCTCATGGAAGGCGACGCCGAGCAAATCGTCAGCAATGAATCGGTAAGAAAAGTTTATTTAGGTGAGGGATTTAAGTTATAGGCTGCTTACAATTTCGGCTCTATGTTCTGCGCTCATCAATGGCTCAAGCTTACCTTTTATAAACAGTAAAATCTCTCCCATCTTTCCGCTTTTAGGCGTTAAACCACCACGTTCATCCTCATCAAAACCAACTGAAAATATCCGACCAAACACTGATGAAAATGGGCACAATGTTTCAATATCGATGTCACCTTGGGCATCAAATTCTTCAGAAACACTTTTAAAGCTTTGTTTTTCAAATACGCCAGAGGCGGCTTGGCGCAAACCTGCATAATTAAATTCGACACCATCTTCGCTCAAGGTCGCCGCTAAAATCGCTGACAAATCTTTTAAAAATGAAAATTCACCAGCATTCTTATGTAATAACTCAAAATCTTCATCAAGTGCTTCATGCCTTTCTTGAGGTAATACATCCTTAAATGCCACATGCGCATCTTCCAGGTATGTATAGTCATTCCAAATAACATTCGGATGATTTAATGATTTCAATTATTGGTGTGTCAGGTGGGGCAAATTCTCTTTTACGTTTGAGTGTTCCGAATGATGGTTCGATCGGATTGAAGT
>JBBKXA010000094.1:0-2901 GCA_037969235.1 Bdellovibrionales bacterium
ATCCGCTCAAGATCAGAACGATCGCAAAATATTGTTTGATAATTAAGAAATAGGAACACCTAGGATTTTAAAACGCTAGCGCCCTCCCGTAAGAAAACAAAATGTCATTTAATCCGACAAGCTTTCAATAACTTTTGTTTCCTGATCTGGGAAGCGTGCCGATACCACCAATTCACCGCCTAATGCGTGCAAATAACCACGGAGTGTTGAAAGCTTCATATCACCCCGCTTTTCAAGGTTTGATATATTTTTTTGGTTAATATCTAAAGTGTTCGCCAATTCGTTTTGTGTGACACCCAGTTCGTTGCGAATATCTATTAAGGCTCTATACGCTTCAATCAGCGCCTTCCCCTTTTTCTTAACGTAAGCCTTGTCTTCTTTTGAAAGCAATTCCAAAGCTTTTTCTGATGAGATTGTAGCCATATTTATTCTCCCAGAGTATCTACATGCGATCGTCCTAGCATCGGTCCATACTCTTTTAAAGCCTCCAACTTTACTAAAAATTCTTTCTGGACTTCGGTGGCATAATCTTTAAATTCATCGAAGAATAGCTCGTAAAAGTCAACTTTCCATTTCATAGTAAATAATACCTTATAAGGTATATACTGTCAAGGGTATTATTATTCCTCAGAGTTGGTAAGAGTTTTCGACTTACGCACTTAATTCATATTCTCTTACTAGAAGATCAGCTGGAATATGTAGCCCGCGCGTGAGCTTTCTAATCATAGATAGGCTTAAACCACGCTTTTTATTCATCACTTCAGATACTTTACTGGAGGAGCCTAAAAATTTCACCATATCTTGTGGGCGCATACCTTGCGCTTCCATTATGTGTTTAATCGCCTCAATGGGGTCAGGTGTATCAATTTTATAATGCTCATCCTCATAGGCTGAAACCAAAGTAATTAAAACTTCCAGCTCATCCCCTTGCGGCGTATCCGGTTTAGCATAAAAAATCGCTTCGACACGCTTCATCACCGCTTCGTAATCTTCTTGTGTCTTGATAGGTTTAATTTTCATCGTTTTCACTCCTAAATTTTCTGCACGTCTATTTTATCGTATTCCTTATGCGTTCCAATAAATCGTATATAGATTGTAAAAAAATCATAATTTATCCAAACAACTAGCCTGTAATGATTGCCTTTAATGTTAAAAACAACGCGCCCATCTTGTAAAATCGAAGCGTTTCTGTATTGGTTTTTTACATCTTGCGGCGTTTTCCATTCTGCCTTTTTCGCAATCTGATACCATGCTTTTAAATGTTCTGCACTATCTGGGCGTAATTCCCAAAAGCCCTGCAACATTGCCCGCGATATAATTCTCATCAACAATCCTTACTAAGTTAAGTATACACTTTTCCCATTTTGGAAACAAGCTTTATTTTCCCAAAATGGGAAATTTTTACTTTTTTTCGTCGTCTACAAACATCCCATGCTGTTTGCCAAGGTCGATTGTGACGCGGATAGGATAAACACGGAATGTATAGCTTTCCTCGTCAACTGCCGGGTTAAACCGTAGCATAAGGGCTTGTGCTTCTTCGCGTGTTGGTTTGATTGTCGCATAAAGCATATTTAAGCGATGATCAAACGCCGCAAAAGCTTCGATTTCTTTTGTATTTTGCGGCGCAGCCTTTTTCTTACTCATTATTTTTTCCCTGTAGGACATTATTCCAATCTTGCCCCTCAACTTTGGGGCTATGTTCAATAATTTTGCCACAAAACCCGCTATTAGCCAGGATATTCTTGATTTTTTGCATTAATCGCGCCCCGCCTTCGTCATTATCCATCGCAAGAATGATGGTTTTGAGCGATTTAAAGCTTAATACGCAGGCTTTAAGAGTTGTTTCCTGCTCTGGTGACATTCCGCCCCCCGTAGCCGCATATACTGCGCTCTCGTTGGGAAATAATGCGCTATAACTAAGCACATCAATGACGGCTTCGCCAATAATCAACATATCATCGCCCTTGAAGCAATTTGAGCGCCAGAATGTTTTTTCGCTTCCACGTACAAACAGAGCTTTATCTGCATTTTTTAATTCCAAGCCGCACACGCCCGCGCCATTATAATGCGGAAAAACCACATTATCGTAACGATCTTTAAAGATGCGCCCTGCAAAGCGTGGGGATGACACAATGCCTTGTGTTAGCCCCCTGCCCTCAAGGTAGACATGACTTTCTATGGCGCGACACGATTTAAATATTTGTGCGACGCGCGCGGGATCATACTCCTGCTCCTGAACATCATGTATGTAAGATTTTGGCTCTGGCAAGGATACGCCGCCGCCAATCCAACTTTGCAATTCTGCGCCGATTTCATACAGGCTTTTGCCAGTGCGATTTTGCACGAAGTTAATGATTGTGCCGTTGTCATTATCATCCAAGGGGGAGAAATAAACCCATATCCCCCCTCGGCGCGTAATAATAATTTTATCGTCGGCATTGCGCATGGCGATACTGCTTCGCGTGCTTTTCTTCTTATCGATCTCATACCCAATATGCGCCGCATACTGGGTGAGGTTGATTTCAGATTTGAATTGTGAAAAATTATAGATGTGTTTCATGCTCTAGCCCTCCATCATGGCGTAAAGAAAGATGGTGAGAACGTAGAGACCAGCCATAAAAGCTGAAAACGCCGCCCCATCGCGTAAGAATGACCAAACACCGCCGTAATTTTGAATGATTACGTTATATTTTTGCATGACCTTGCCCTCCCCTAATATTCACTTGGTAAAAGCAAAACATTGTCCGTGAAATACAGCGTGATTTTTGCCATTGGAAAATCTGTAAAAGTCAGCTGTTCTTCATGTTGCAAATTGTCATTCCCATCATGGCAAAGCAATCTCGCCCCGTGTGGTTTTAAATGCTCTAAAGTCCACACCTGAAAGGGTTGTTCTGGCAGGTT
>JBBKXA010000095.1:0-16763 GCA_037969235.1 Bdellovibrionales bacterium
AGGGTATCTAGCGCTTTGCGGGCTTTTTCAGCGGCTTGTTCTGTTTTTGGGTATTCTTTTGAAAGCGCATTGAGTTTATTGCGTTGTTCAAGTTGTTGAGCGTGCCGATCGGGGGCGTCAGATTTAACGCAATACCCATCCCAACGCCAGTATGTGCCGTCTTTTGAAACCAAAGATTGTCCAGTGGCAAGGGATTGCCATAGATCATTGCCGCTTTGCGTGTCTTCGTCCACGCCGATTTGGCGGTGTGTTAGGTTCAGAATGTCTGGTGCTTTTACATGTGGGCGAAGCGCGAGCGCCTCTTTGGGTAAGGAGGGCAATGTTTTGGCTTTGTCATTTGAGGGGAGCCATATGGTGTTTGCTTTTTCATCCAATGAAGCCATTAACGAATCGCCTAAAGCTCGTGAAAGTGCTTTTTCGAAGCCTTGTTCTGCGGAAACATTGTCAAGGATGGGGGTAAAATATGATTCAGATTTAGCATTAAGAATATTTTCCAATACATTGATTTCAGTATGAAATTCTGATTTTTTGTTTTCTAGCTTTTTGGTGTTTTCACGCACAGATTCAATATCTGTAAACAGCAATTCAATTTGGCCTTGCAGCTTTTCAATTGCGATGCTTTGTTTATTCTTTTGTTGTTCCAGCGTTTGAATTTTTTCTTCGAAATCATCGCCGCCTTTTGCATCCTCAATTTTCAATTCCTTGAGCGTGTTCGCTGCATTGTCTTTACGGGTTTTTAAATTTTGTAGGCGGTTTTCGTTGTTTGATATGTTGCTCTCTAGGGCGTTTTTACGAGCTTTTGCTTCGGCGGCACCTTGCATTAAAACGTTATAGCGTTCTTCTAATTCGGAAACTTGTTTCTCCAAAACATCACAGGCGGCGCTTTTTTTATCTTGAAGGTCACCTGCGGCATTCTGTTCATTCGAAATTAATGTATGTTCGCTTTCGAGCTTAGTTAATAATTGTGTGCTGTCTTCAAGGCTTTGGGTTTCGTGTTCTTGATCGTGTGTTATTTGTTCATATTGGCTTTTCGCTTCGGAGAGAAGCTGGTCTAGGCGTGTGCTTTCGTCTTCTAAGCGCTGTAAGGCCAAGCGCTGGGTTTGTAATTTTGCGCCTATTTCGGCTTCGACCATGCGCAGGACTGGAAGGTCTTCGGCTTGTGTGGATTGTGTTTTGTTGAGTGCCGTGACTATGCCGAGATGTTGCGCCACTTCGCTTTCCGCATCATTGAAGGCTTTGCGGTTTTCGCTCATGCGTTCTTCGAGCGCTTGCCATTCGACATAGGCGATTAAGATTTCCATTTGGCGGATTTGAGTGGAGATGTTTTTGTAACGTGTGGCTTGGCGCACTTGGCGTTTGAGCGCGGATAGGCGGCCTTCCATGCTTCCGAGAATATCTTCGATGCGCACCAAGTTGGTGTCTGCGGCTCTTAAGCGAAGCTCGGCTTCGTGGCGGCGGGCAAATAAGCCTGTGATGCCTGCGGATTCTTCCAGTACAAGGCGGCGCTGTAATGGTTTGGCGTTGATGATTTGTGTAATGCGGCCTTGGGATACCATCGCGGGAGAGTTTGCGCCAGTTACGGTGTCGGCGAATAGCATTTGGACGTCGCGTGCGCGGACGTTTTTACCGTTGATTTTATAATTGGAGCCATGATCGCGTTCGATGCGGCGGGTTATTTCTATCTCGTCCGTGCCATTGTAAACGGCTGGAGCGGTACGGGCGGAGTTATCTAAGAGCAAGGAGACTTCTGCGATATTGCGCTGGGTGCGTTTGGATGTGCCGTTAAAGATGACGTCTTCCATGCCGCCGCCGCGCATACGTTTGGCAGAGCTTTCGCCCATTACCCAACGCATAGCTTCGACCAGATTGGATTTCCCGCATCCATTGGGGCCTACAATACCATTGAGACCGCGACCGATATCAAGTTCGGTGCGGTCTACAAAGGATTTGAATCCGTTTATGCGTATGCGTTTAAACTGGATCATTCTATCGGGGACGATGCGTCCTCTTCAGGTTCTGGCGCTATTGGTTCAGATTGAATGTCTGTATCTGTATCCATATCGTCTTGTGTTTCGTCTTGCATTTCTGGCATAGGCGTCGCATCAGGGTTTGGTGTGGTTAGTTCAGGCTCAACATTAAGTTCGGATTCTATATCGTTGTTAATGTTATCTTCTATGGTCGGGTTTTGTTGCGTATTCATTTTGACAACAGCGGCCTCAATGGCTTCGACAAAGTTATTATAGGGCAGGGCGCCGCTGATGACTTCGCGGTTATTGACTACAAATGTTGGTGTAGACGACACCTTGAATTGTGTTTGTGCCGCTTGCATTCGTTGTGTGATAGCATTTTGCAATTCTTGGCTCGCGATACATGTTTTAAAATCTTCTCCGCTGAGGCCGTATTTGCTAGCGCTATCTTTTAAGTAGTCGAGATATTTTGGATTATTGAACGCCCATTCATCTTGTTGTGTGAATAAGCTTTGTACGAATTCAAAATAACTATCCTCGTTCACGCAACGCGCAGCCATAGAGGCGTGTAACGCCGGAGCATTTAAAGGGAAATCGGAGAAAACCATGTAGGCTTTACCGGTGTCGATATAATTTGCTTTAAACTGATCAAAAGTATTGCGGTGGAAATCGCCGCAATGTGTGCATGAAAACGAACTGTACTCGCTTATTTTGATCGGAGCGGTTGTATCACCGAGGATGCGTTCTTTCATGGCTGATTCAATATTAAATGGAGTCGTTTCAACATTGTTGTTTAAGTCTTCATTTAAATTAGTGCCGTCCATGCCAGCTTGCTGATCAAGCGTGTAATCTTGGGAATTCTTGTTTTCAATTGGGCCTAATGATATGGCATATGCGCCAGCAATAACTACAAATAAAGCGAGGATAATTAGGATTAATTTTTTGTCAGATTTTTTTTCTGGTGTTGGTTCGGTCATTGGTTATTCTTTCTTTTTATAGTTAAAGCGCACACATCATCTAGCTTTGCGGATGTTATGTTTAGCAGATTTAATGCGTGAAATACAATATAAAAATGAAGGTAAGCAGGCGCGCATGTCAACAACGGCGCGGGGTTGACGTGATGTTATCCACATAAAGGATCGCGGTTTAAGCGGCATCCTTTAGGATTTTTTTCATATCGTTGAAAACAGCTTCGTTGGCGGCGAGGATATTTCCTGTATCTAACGGGTTGTTTTTATGCGAATCGAGGTCGCATATAAAACCGCCAGCTTCTTTGACGATTAAAATACCTGCGGCAACATCCCAAGGTTTTAATTTGCGCTCCCAAAAGGCTTCTGCGCGGCCAGCGGCAACGTAGGCTAAATCTAATGCGGCAGCGCCGTTGCGGCGAAGCATTGCGCCAGAATCCCAAACGGCGCGCTGCTCTCTGAAAAACTGGTCTTGGTCACCATCAGCACGTCTTGGCGCGCCTGTAATCACCAAAGCAGAGAGCGTATCACGGCGACCAGAGACTCTGAGGCGTTTATTGCGATGAATGAATGCGCCACCATTTTTTTCAGCCGTGAACATTTCATCTTTTACTGGGTCATAGATTAAGCCATGTGTTAACTCACCACGGGTTTCCAATGCGATTGAGATACACCAATGTGGCAAGCCATGAAGGAAATTGGCTGTGCCATCGAGCGGGTCGATAATCCAACGGAAATCTGTGTTCTCACCTTTATGCTCGCCGCTTTCTTCCATGAGGAAGCAGTATTTGGGGTGCGCGTATTTAAGTTCTTCGAAAATGATTTGTTCCGCACGTTTATCAGCGGCGCTTACGAAATCGCCTGGGCCTTTGCGTGAAACTTGGAGTTGTTCAACTTCGCCGAAGTCACGGATTAACGAGCGGGCGGCCTTTTCTGCCGCTTTCATCATAACATTTAATATGGGGGATTGTGCAGCCATCAGTCTTTTGCACGCTCTACGTATGAGCCGTCTTCGGTTTTTACCACGATGCGTGTGCCAGATTCTACGTGAGCGGGCACCATGACTTTTACGCCGTTAGCTAATATTGCGGGTTTGTATGATGTGGTTGCAGTTTGTCCTTTTACTACAGGTTCGGCTTCGACAATTTCAACGGTTACAAGATCAGGCAAGCTTACGCTTAGAGGCTCGCCTTCATATGTTTCGACTTCAACCATCATACCATCGGTTAAATAATCAGCAGATGCGCCAATTAATTCCTTGTTGATGGTGATTTGTTCAAAATTTGATTGATTCATAAAATGGCAATCATCTCCTTCAGCATATAAAAATTGAAAGGCTTCTTGCTCTAAGCGTATGCGCTCTACAGTTTCTTGTGTACGAAATCGTACGTTATCTTTATTGCCTGTGCGAATATCTTTCATTTCGACTTGGGCTACTGATGCGCCTTTACCGGGTTGTTGTATTTCGTTTTTAACGACAACGCATAATTTGCCGTTATGTTCGATTACGTTGCCTGAACGCAAGGTGATAGCGTTAACTTTCATGTTTTTTTATCCGTAAAAATTGATTGGCCTAGTTTGAGTAAGCGTGATTTCATGTCCTCATCTTCTATATCCAAAACGCTATGTGATAAAGCTTTATTTTCACTTTCGCTTAAAGGCTTTTTGAATTTTTGCATTTTTATAGGGGGTTGAGAATTTGACGGTGTGTTTACAAAACGAATTGCGCTGACCCATTGTTCGCCGAAAATTTGGTTTATACGTTCTAAAATCAGATCTTTTTGATAGTGTAGGAGCGTGGCATCGGCGCTACTGGCGGCGATTTCGAGTGTGGCGGTCGGCTTTGCTCCATTTTTACCTTTACGGTACATTATTTTAACAGGTTGTGCCTTATGCGCCAGTTTTGCGCCGACAATATCCTCCCAGTTCTTTACAATGCGCCCTAAAGCAATATATTTACGTTGAAAGCTTCGTCCTGCTATTTTGGCTGTGGCTTCGGAGAGGGGTCTCATGGCATCCGTTTGTAAATTTAAAGCTTGTTTTGAAAAAAGATCATGGCAGATATAAAAAATTATAACAAGTTTTCTGATGCGCAAATTGCGATTCTGAGGGCGAATTTGTTGGAATGGTATGCGTTGCATGAGCGTGATGTGCCGTGGCGTGTTATTGAGGGGAAGCGCGTCGATCCTTATAATATATGGTTATCAGAAATTATGTGCCAGCAAACAACGGTGCAGGCGGTGAAGGCGTACTACGCTAAGTTTTTGGCGCTATGGCCGAATGTTGAAGCGTTGGCTGCGGCGTATAGTGATGCGGTTATGGCTGCTTGGGCGGGGTTGGGATATTATGCGCGTGCGCGCAATTTACATGCCTGTGCGAAAATTGTGGCGAAAGAATATGATGGGGTCTTTCCAGATAGTTATGCCGCTTTAAAAACTTTGCCGGGTATTGGTGATTATACCGCGAGCGCAATAGCGGCCATTGCATACGGGCAATCTGCGGTTATTGTGGATGGAAATGTTGAACGTGTTATGGCGCGGTTTTTTGCGGTACGTGAAGCGTTCCCACAATCCAAGCCTCTTATAATATCTTTGGCTGCGGTTTTTTATAAGGGATTGAATTCTAAATGCGGGGAATTGGCGCAAGCGCTTATGGATCTTGGTGCATCTGTATGTATTGCAAAAAAACCACGATGTGGAATTTGCCCACTAAAGGAGGGTTGTTTAGGGTATAAAAAAGGCGTGGCTGAAACTTTGCCGAATAAAGTGAAAAAAGTAGTGCGTCCGCAAAAATATGGCGCAGTGTATTTGGTGCAAAACACCTTTGGTGAAGCTTTGTTTGAAAAACGGGCTACGAGCGGTTTGCTTGCAGGGATGGTAGGAATGCCGACTACTGAATGGGTGTTGAGTAATGAGATATCCCACCCTTCATTTCTAAGCAACTTAGTTGATATCGGTGTTCAAATTGAGCATGTTTTTACACATTTCTCGCTTGTTTTGCATTTATACAAAGCTGAAATTTTGGATCAAAGTTTATTAGATAAAAATTCTCACGGCCTTTTCTATTGGGCTGATCCTGATTTAGAGCACTTAAAAATGCCCACTGTGTTTATTAAACCGTATAACGCATTTGTAAAAGTTGATTGAATACCCGCATAGGCTTATAATTAACATCGTACTTAATTTTTTGCTGGAATGTTCTAATGAATAAAAACACGTTGATTATAGCTGGTGTTATTGCTTTTGTTCTTGTCGGGGGAACTGGGTATTATTTATTTACTAATTCAAATGTTGAAATTTCCGCACCTACTGCTGAAGGAACGAACGTAGAATCTAATGTGAATTTTGATGATCTTACAAATTTGCGTGATAATTCGCAATTGGTTGAAAGTGAGCCTCCAGTAGTTGATGTGGTTTCGTCTCAAGAGGGAATAATTGAAAAGAGTATTGTTCCTGACAAGGATACTGATGAAGTATCGAGTGCTGATGATAACGTTCCTCCAATCAAAACGGTCACTCGAAAAAGTACCATTACCCCTGACGATCGCGTTTATAACCCTGCCAATTTAAAAAACTTTGCTGAATTATATTGGGCTATTTCAAAGTTCAGTGTTGATGACGATGAGGCAGTTGATAACTATTTGCTGATTAACGAATGTGATTTATATCGCGACTATTTTCAAAATGAATTTGAATGGGGTAATATTCGTGAGCGGGCGCGCGACGAATTGACTAAGAAAAAAGACACATTTAATACACGTTTTGAATATATACAGCCCTTGAAATTTGCCAATTACAATATGGATACCAAGCAATTTTATATATGGGAGCCATATAAAATATTTGGGGCGCGTAGTTTTGAAATTCTTGCGGAAGACTTGTATGATACAGTTTGCGGAATTACTTATAGAGAGAGTATTGCGCGTTATCAAAAAGGTCTTTATGTGGAATTAAATAGACCTTTTACCGTGGATAAGATTCCTGTTCGTCCTGAAATGGCTGAATCATACATCCGTATGCATAATGAGCGTATGCGTGACGCTGGCTTAAGGGCAAAAGATCGGGAGGCTTTATATTCTTCTCGTGATGCGTATTTGGTTATGAAAATTCGTGTTTTTGCCTATAAGGACGACGTTCAGACCAAAGAAAATAAGTTGGCTAAAGTTTTAGCGGTGCTTGAGAGTTATCAAATTTATGGGGATCGTGATCGTACAATGTTATTATTTGAGCGTGATTATAATCGTAAAAATTTAGAGACAACTTCCGAAGTTGATATGAAGTTGCAATTCAGAGATCAGCTTAAACTTAAGCTTGATGCACAGGCGGAACTTGCGGCTGAGTAGTTTCGAAAGTATTATCAGCTAGTTTTTTCCGCTCTCACAATGTCTCTTAATGTATCAATTGGCTTGCTCGATTTTCCATCGTGATAATGCCAATACGTCCAGCCATTGCACGATGGGGCGTTTTGTATTGCTGCACCGACCTTGTGGATTGAGCCCTTCATGGTTTCAATTTTATTCATGGTCATGACGCTGCCGTCCGCATGCACTTTGACGCTATGGTTCTTCTTGGCATCCGTCAGGACAGAACCTGGTTGCAGAAGGCCGCGCTCGATTAATGTGCCAAAAGGGATGCGAGGTAATTCACGTTTGGACGTATGTTTTAGGACGTTTTTATCCATACAATTTATTTTGTCAATTCGCGACTGTGCTTCTTGCGCATATGCTATGTCGCGCTCTAGTCCGATAAAATTACGCCCCAAAGCTTTTGCCACTGCGCCTGTTGTGCCTGTGCCAAAGAAAGGATCCATAATTGTGTCGTTTTCACGTGTAGAAGCCAATAATACGCGATAAAGCAAGCTCTCAGGTTTTTGGGTAGGATGGATTTTATCACCGTTTTCGTCTTTTAAGCGCTCGCCTCCTGTACAGAGTGGCAGAAACCAATCGCTGCGCATTTGTAAATCTTCGTTGAGCGACTTCATGGCGTCATAGTTAAATGTATATTTGGACTCTTTAGTTTTCCCTGCCCATATCAAGGTTTCATGTGCGTTGGTGAAGCGGCGTCCGCGAAAATTGGGCATCGGATTAGATTTGCGCCATATAACATCGTTTAAAATCCAAAACCCCATATCTTGCAAAATGTAGCCTAAGCGAAAAATATTGTGGTAGCTGCCGATGACCCAAATGCTGCCGTCAGGTTTCAAACATTCACGTGCCGCGGTGAGCCATTGTTTAGTAAAATCGTCGTAATTTTGCAAGGATTCAAATTGATCCCAATCATTGGTCACGGCATCGACTTTTGAATTGTTGGGACGATGAAGATCGCCGCCTAATTGTAAATTATATGGGGGGTCAGCAAAAATGCATTCCACAGATTCTTTGGGCATGCGGCGCATATTTTCAACGCAGTCGCCGAGGAGTATTTTATTTAAATACTCGTTTGTGGATAGAGTGTTTTTATGACTCGACATTTTCATTTTTCCTTTTCTTGATTATCGAATCATGAGTCAAAAGTGATTCGCCGTCAAGGAAAAAATGCGATTCATGTAATTGAATCAGGACTCTAAGACGTAACAAAAAGTGCTTAAGCCGCGCCTTGTGTGGGTTTGCGAGTCGAGCCGAATACTAAAAAATTTTTAACTGGTGCAAAGGATTTTCGATGGTGTGGCGTGATACCATGCTGATCTATGGCATCTCTGTGCGCTTTTGTTGGATATCCAACGTTATTGTCCCATCCATAATGATGGTGCTTTACATGGAGATCGCGCATGATTTGATCGCGCGTGAATTTGGCGATTATGGATGCGGCGGCGATGCTTGTTGATTTTGAATCGCCTTTGATTATGGCTATTGCAGGGCAAGGGAGATCGGCAGGGATTTTGTTGCCGTCAATGAGCGCGTGGTTAAAATTATATTGCGTATTATTTATGGCTTCGCGCATAGCCTTTAATGAAGCCTGTAGGATATTTATGCGGTCAATATCTTGTACGTCGATTTGAGCAATGCCGACGATGCAGTGCTGTGCTATATGGGCGAAAAGATTTTGTAATTTGTTTTCTGATAGCATTTTGCTGTCTTTGATTTCACGGATGAAGTCGAGTGTACGGATATTTTCAGGGATAAACACACAGGCAGCAACAACAGGGCCCGCGAGAGGGCCACGGCCTGCTTCGTCTACACCGCATACATCACCCGTGATGGCATTTTCTAGATCAAAATTTGGCATTATCCATTCAAGCTTTTGCTAACGATTTCGTAAATGTCGGGCGCAATGTCTGTAATTTGTAATATCTGTTCTAATGCAGTACGCATTTTATGTTGGCGATCTGGGGGATAACGTTTCCATTCCCTTAATGGTGTGAGGAGACGCGATCCTATCTGTGGATTGATGGCGTTAAGGCGGGTAATGGCATCGGTTAGCAATTCATAGCCTTTACCGCTTTCATGATGAAACATCACAGGATTATTCATCGCAAATGACGCATAGAGCGCGCGTACGCGGTTAGGGTTTTTAATGTTGAAATCAGCGTGCTGTGATAATTTTTCGATATTTTCGAATATGTTAGGGGTTGTCGAAGCGGCTTGTAGGGCAAACCATTTGTCGATAACCAGAGGATAGACTTTAAACATTTCGTAAAAATCGTTGAAAGCTTCGCGGGTTTGCGGTTGATCCATATGGGTGAGCACAGATAATGCGCCGATGCGATCGGTCATATTATTAGCTGCCTGATAATGTTCTTTTGCACGTTTGGCGCAGCCTTCGCCGTAATTGGATGATGTTATAGCCACAATAACATTGCGGAGCGCCCTGCGCCCCAAAGCTTGCGGTGTGATTTCGAATTGGGCGTTTTGCGGTGATAATGCTGCGTATAATTTATCCAGCGTTGCGCGGTGCGTTTTTTTGATGGCGCGCGTAAGGGGCATGACTGTGTTATGCGCCAATGTTGGGTCAGCCACGGCGCGATTTTGACCGATGAAAGACAGGCTGGGGAGGGTTAATGCCCGTGCAAAGAATGCGTGATCGGCATTAGGGGATGTTGCATCCTCAAGGATATTGCCCATCTTTTGCACAAAGTTTTGGCATGAGGAGTCCGCGTTATTATTGTCGATCATGGCGTTAATCGTGCGAAGGGCGAGTTGTTGTCCTGCTTCCCAACGATTAAAGTTATCGTTGTCATGTTGCATCAAAAATGCCAGTTCATCATCGTTTAACTGCGTTTGTAATTTTACGGGCGCAGAGAAGTTTCTGAGCACTGAAGGGGTAGGTTTTTCATTTATATTGTTGATTGTGAATGTTTGATCAGCGTTTTTAAGGTCAAGCGTCATTGTTTCGATCATTTCATTGCCATTTTTATCCAAAAGCCCTAGCAAAATGGGCATATGGAGTGGTTTTTTGACTTTTTGAACTGATGTTGGTGCGGTTTGCTGTGTTAATTCGATGGTGTATGCGTGATTTTCGTCATCATACGTGCCTTTAAATTGCACTTGCGGTGTGCCGCTTTGGGAATACCACAACTTGAACTGGGTCAAATCTACGCCGCTCGCTTCTTGCATGCATGCCACGAAATCATCACAGGTCACTGCTTGGCCGTCATGACGAGAGAAATATAAATCTGTGCCTTTTCGGTAATTTTCGGCGCCGATTAATGTGTGGAGCATACGGATGACTTCTGCGCCCTTTTCATAGACGGTCATGGTGTAGAAATTGTTGATTTCAATATAATTATCGGGGCGGATTGGATGGGATAATGGGCCAGCATCTTCGGGGAATTGCATGCGGCGCAAATGAGTCACGTCATCGATGCGTTGCACCGCGCGGGAATTAAGATCGGCAGAAAATTCTTGATCGCGAAAGACAGTTAAGCCCTCTTTTAAAGAGAGCTGGAACCAATCACGGCATGTGACACGGTTGCCGCTCCAATTGTGGAAATATTCATGGGCAATCACGCTTTCGACGCGCCCATAATCTTGATCAGTTGCGGTTTCTTGCGCGGCAAGGACGAGGGCAGTATTGAAAATATTGAGCGAGGTGTTTTCCATGGCGCCCATATTAAAATCGCTGACGGCAACGATGTTGAAGATCTCTAATTCATATTCAAGGCCGTACGTGTCCTCGTCCCATTTCATTGCGGCCTTAAGGGAACGCATGGCATGATCGCACTGGCTTTCATCGCCGGGGCGAACATAGATATATAGATCAACATTTAGGCCGGATTTAGTGGTGTACGTGTCATGAATATGGGTTAAATCTCCAGCCACTAGGGCAAAGAGGTAGCATGGCTTCGGGAAAGGGTCATGCCAGGTCGTGAAGTGACGGTTATTAGCTAGATCACCATGCTCCGCCTTATTTCCGTTCGATAGTAATATGGGGTATTTTTTGTCGGCTTCGACACGTACAGTGAAGATTGTGAGGACATCAGGGCGATCAGGGAAATATGTGATGCGGCGAAATCCTTCGGCTTCGCATTGCGTGCAGAAATTTCCGCCAGACATATACAGCCCCTCTAAGCGGGTATTGTTATGCGGGTATATTTTGGTTTTGATCGTTAGTGTGAAGCGATCTTTGGGGCAGGGGATGCGCAAAGATGTTTCATTTTGTTGATAGTTTGTGATTTTTTGATTGTCAATTTCAACGCTCAGCAATTCCAAATCTTCGCCATACAGGAAAACGTTTTTGGCTTTATCGCTCTTTCGTTCATATTGCGCGGTTGCGGTGACAATTGTGTGATCATCGAAAAGCTCGAATTTCATATCTAGCGCATGGATTGCAAACGGATAGGGTTTATAATCCTTGAGGTAAATCGTTTTAGGTGGCGTCGGCGCGAGATCAGTTTTCATTGTGATTCCTTTTTAATTTATGCGAGTATATGATGCATGAAAACACCCACTTTGGAAACAGAGCGTTTGATTCTGCGACCCATTACTCTGGACGATGCGCCCTCTATTCAGAAACATTTTAATGATTGGGAGATTATTAAAAACCTCTCTAAAAGTGTGCCTTGGCCATACCCAGATGATGGCGCGGAGGTTTTTATTCGCGATAACGCTTTACCCCGTGTTAGAGATAAAGGACATATGGTCTGGTGTATTACTATGAAGCCGAAGGGCGGGGAAGCCATCGGTATGATTGATTTTGGACGAACAAAATCTGTTCACGGTGATCGAGGTTTTTGGCTTTCTAAAAATTTCCAAAGACAAGGAATTATGACCGAGGCCATTACTTGCATTAATGATTTTTTGTTTTTTGAATTGGGCCTTGATAAATTTATTGTTTGCAATGCTTTTTCAAATATAGACTCAAAAGGCGTTAAAAAGAAGACTGGCGCAAAGTTTCTACGCTTTGGCGAGCTTGAACATCACAATGGCGAAGTTAAAACAGAAGTTTGGGAGGTCACACGGGAGAATTGGGCGCGGATACGGGGGCGGGAGATTGATTAGGGCGCGTATTCTTTTTCGTCTTCTTGGTCTACGCCGATGCCTTTGGCTTCGTAAATAACACGACCTAGCTCGAATAGGATTTCTTTTATGCCTTGGCCCGACACAGCGGAAATTACGTGTACATCTTTGCCAATCGCATTTTTGAGTATTTTGGCTTGGTCTTGTGCCAATTCATCTCCAAGTGCATCGGCTTTGTTGATGGCTACGATTTCTTGCTTGTTGCCAAGTTCATCAGCGTATTTTTCAAGTTCGGTTCTTACCGTTTTGTATGCGTCAACGATGTCGTTTTGGGTGCAGTCAATGAGGTGCAAAATGACGCTTGTACGTTCCACATGACCCAAAAAGCGATGACCAAGCCCTAGTCCTTCGTGCGCCCCTTCGATGAGGCCGGGGATATCGGCAATTACAAAATCATACATACCCGCTTGTACCACGCCTAAATTAGGGTGGAGCGTTGTGAAGGGGTAGTCAGCGATTTTTGGTTTTGCGTTGCTGCTGGCGGCTAGAAATGTTGATTTTCCTGCATTCGGTAGCCCGACAAGACCAGTATCAGCGATGAGCTTTAGACGAAGCCATATCGCCATATCTTGGCCCGGCCAGCCTGGAGTGACTTTGCGCGGGGCTTGGTTGGTGGCGCTTTTGTAATGGGCGTTGCCGAAGCCGCCATCGCCGCCTCTTAGAAACTTTACGCGCTCGCCTGCTGTGGTGAAGTCGGCAAGAACGGTTTCTTTATCTTCGTCGAGCAGTTGTGTGCCGGCGGGGACTTTGATGATGCAGTCTTTGCCGTGCGCGCCTGTACGGTTCGAGCCCTTGCCGTTTTCACCAGGATCGGCTTTGAAATGTTGGCGATAGCGGAAATCGATGAGGGTGTTGAGGGTGTCGACGACTTCGATGATAACGTCGCCGCCTTTGCCGCCGTTACCGCCATTGGGACCGCCATATTCTTCGAATTTTTCACGACGAAAACTGACGCAACCGGGGCCGCCATGGCCGCTTTGGAGGTGGATTTTTGCTTCGTCTAGAAATTTCATATTTTTACCTGTAAAAAATGGATGATCGGAATATTCCAACCACCCATTTTAAAATTCTGTTTTAAAGAGTGTAGGGTTACTCTGCTGCTTTTTGTGTATTTGTAGCGTCATTAGCTGGCGCAACATTTACAACGGCGCGGTCACCAGCGGTGCGTGTAAAAACAACTTGGCCGTTTATGAGTGAGAAGATCGTGTGATCTTTGCCAAGACCAACGTTTCTGCCAGGTTTCCATTTTGTGCCGCGTTGGCGTACGATAATGTTACCTGCGAGAACTTGCTCACCGCCGAATTTTTTAACGCCAAGTCTGCGACCTTCTGAATCGCGACCGTTACGGGAGCTACCACCTGCTTTTTTATGTGCCATTTGTTTTGTCCTTTATATTAACGAATGCTGCTTATGCTGCTTTAATGTCTGTGATTTGGATTAATGTCAGATCTTGTCTATGGCCAGCTTTGCGGCGGTAATTCTGACGGCGTTTCTTTTTAAAAACGGTGATTTTAGGGCCGCGTTTTTGCTCCAGCACTGTCGCGATCACTTTTGCGCCCTTCAGCAAAGGAGCGCCGATTTTACCATCCATGAATAATACTTCATCCAATTCAATGGTTTTACCCGCTTCGGAGTCTAATTTCATGACTTCGATCTTGTCGTCTTTTTGAACTTTATATTGTTTTCCGCCTGTGCGAATTACTGCAAACATTATTTTCACCTAAAAAGTTGTAAAAGCTGCAAAAGTAATAAAATCTTTATACGCATGCTTTATAGTTATCAATAGAAAGAGGAAATAATCACATAAACGTATGCGTGTCAAGAAAATCTGGCACATACAATGTGATTTTTATTATGGGCAAAGTATGGCAATTTCGGAAAAAAGTCAACATCATTTAATCACTTTGTACGGTGATAAAGCGATTGGCGCAGTTACGGGAATAATTAGCGCGATGTTGCCCGATAAAAATTCGCGCATTTTAACGCCTGAACATGAAGACGGATTGTTGCAAGCGGCGCGCAACAGTTCGCTTATCATTATTGTGTTGGATAATATAAATGACCATAATATTACTTTGGTGCGGAATTTAAAAAATGATCGCTATGTTGTCGCTGATGTGTTGGCAGTGGTTTTAAGTAATGACGAAGACCATATTTTTGAATGTTTGACGCGTGGTTTTGATATGGCTTTTAGTTTGAATAATTGTCGTGATGGTGCGTTTCGCGGGATTTTAAAGCAGCGCCTTAATACAGGCGGAAGACGTATGCAAAGTTTTGTGTTGGAGCAAGAATATGCCCGTATAAATGCTGCGCTATCTTCAGCGCCGATTTCTTTGATTGTTGTAGATCATGAAAAACGCATTGTATTTATTAGTGAACATTATTTCCGCGCATACCCCAAAAGTGCTAGCTCTATTGCGCGGGGGATGACTATTCATGATGCATTTGAATTGATAATGAAGGAAGAGCTTGTTGATACAGAAAGTGTTCTTTATACAAAATTGCAGCGATTCTGGTTTAACTTAAATGGAGTATTGGAATTTTCCTTTGATGATGGTGTATCATATCGTTTGGAAGCGGTTAATTTGCCGGGGAATCAAGGAACGTTAGTGTCTTCGCAGAATATTACTTCATTTGTGCGAAAAAATAATGAGTTACAAAAGGCGCTGCATCGTTTAGCGCAAAATGCTTTAGCGGAACAAAATAAGGCTTAAAGCAATGCATGCCATGCCGATTATCATGCCATATACGGCATCGTGACCAGTTGCATAGCGTTTTGCGGTGGGCAAGAGTTCATCCAGTGATAAAAACACCATAGCCCCAGCGATTACGCCGAATACACTACCAAATACGAAGGGTGTGAGATAAGGCGCAAGCACAAGATAACCGATCAGCGCACCCACAGGTTCGGCCAACGCGGATATAGAGCATGCGATAAGCGTGAGTTTTTTATCGTTTGTTGCGTAAAACACAGGGATCGCGATGGAAATGCCTTCGGGGATGTTATGAACCGCTATGGCAAAGGCGAGAGAGCTTCCGACTACGGGGTCATCGAGTGTAGCAAAGAATGTCGCCATGCCTTCGGGGAAATTGTGTACGGTGATTGCTAATGCGGCGAGAAGTCCGATTCGTCTTAAGTGTGATTTGCTTTCATTTTCCGGTGGCGTGAGCTTGTTGTGCGGATTGGGGATGAGGCGATCAATGATTGCAATCAAGAAAATTCCAGCAAAAAACGCAATGGTGGCATAAGTGTATGCGGTTTTATCTGCATAATCGGTGGAAAAGGCTGCGTGTGATTTCCAGAAGATTTCTACCAAAGATATATAAACCATCGCGCCACCAGCAAATGCAAGGCCGAATGATAGCATGCGCGGATTTGGCTCTTTGCTGGTGAAGACCGTGAGCCCGCCAATCATGGTTGCCATTGCTGCACCGATACACATGGCGAAGGCTAAGAGGACATCGGGAGTGAATAATTGACTCATTTTATTGATCTTATCCTAAAATTACATTTGTGCAACGGCGCCGCCATAAAAGTACCAACCCAATCCTACTATAAATAGAAAATTTCCGTAGAGGCCGTGCTCTATGGTGACTAGGGCTAAGGAGCGGGTTTTGCTGTATGTGTGTGCAAAAATTATGCCTGCGATGAGGCTGAGAGTAGGGGCAACCCAGTTGATAAATAACATATGGGCGAAAGCAAATACGATTGTGCTGGCGATGATTTTACTGCGCTCGGTTTTAAAAAATTGCTCATAACGTTTGAAGAAAAAGCCGCAGAATATAAATTCTTGCGGGAGAGCAGAGAGCAACGGGTAGAGGATAAGTAAAAAGGGCACGAAATAAGGGCGAGAGAATAGCAGGCTAAACATGCGATTCGGATCATACAGATATATAAAACACAGCATGCCGATGCATGCGAAGACCCATCTTAATAGAATTGGCTTAAGGTTGGCGGCGTTTACGGCCTCCCATTTCCAAATGGTTTTTAAATATTTTGGATATTTTACTCTTAAAATTAGCCAGCAATATGCTGCGGTGCCCCATAAAAAAATGAACATATAAGGTGCGAGCCGAAAGGCTATTACCATGGAAGGTAATAAAACGCAGAGCGCGAAAAATTCAATCGCGAGTAGGGTCTGTTTCTTTGTGATAAGCGGCATTGCACCCTAATTGGAATGTTTAAATAATTAGAGAAGAATGGCGGCAGACAGCCCGCCTAACAAATTGGTTAATGCATTGTAAAACAAAGGTTATAAATTGGTGGGGTTTAAATATACCCGCTAAATTACCCGCATTAACATTGGATTTACATGGACACCATATATATCTTTAGAGTAATAATCAAATATAATGAAAATGAAAATTATAAAA
>JBBKXA010000096.1:0-7359 GCA_037969235.1 Bdellovibrionales bacterium
AATCGACACATGGCTGCGCGACCCTTATTCCATATACGCGGGCTATATTCTAAATCTGCAAGTACTTGACCCATTGGAAAAACCTTTGGACGCCGCCATCCGCGGGCAAATCATGCATAAAATTTTCGAACGCTTCATCCTCCAGACCAAAGACGCGCCTTTGGTCAATGCCCAAGATCAAATCCTCACCATAGCGCGCGAAGAAATCAGCAAACGCCACGAAAATGAACATATCTGGAGCTTCTGGTGGCCACGTTTCACCCGCACCGCCGCATGGGTCGCCCAAACAGAGTCACAATGGCGCGAAAGCGGAGCATCAAACGTCAGCGTTGAGAAAAAAGGCGAGACACTTATCGAAACTAAAGGCGAGCCCTTCACCCTCTCAGGCACCGCCGACCGCATCGACAGCACCCCAAATGGCGCTGCGATCATTGATTACAAATCAGCCGGCAGTTTTTCCAAAAAGAAAATTCAAAACGGCGAACTCCCGCAATTACCTTTAGAGGCAATAATCCTCAGCCACGGCGGTTTCCCCGAAACGCCACCCATGAACACTAGCATCATGCAATATTGGATACTCAACGGCAGTGGCCAAGGGGGAGCAATCATCACCATCGATCAAAATGTACAAGAATTATACACCAAAACCCATGAAAATCTGCGCACTCTGATCGAAAGCTATGACGACCCGACCACACGCTACATCAGCCTACCCCGACCTGATCAACAGCCGCGCTTCAATGATTACAAGCATCTCGCCCGCATTCAAGAATGGAGCACAAGCGGTGACGAAGATGAAAGCTTCGAGGAGGACGCCGCATGAATAAAACGCAATCCCAAACGCAAATACTTGACCCGAATTTGCACCAAAACGACACTTCAAGCGCCCGTCATTTAGACGCCAACGTCTTGCAACGCCGCGCTTCCAACCCCAATTCCTCAATATGGGTCAGCGCATCCGCAGGCACCGGTAAAACAAAAGTCCTCACTGATCGCGTGCTTCGCCTTCTCCTACCGCGCGAAGATGGCCGCAACGCTACACCCGCACACAAAATCCTCTGTCTCACCTTCACCAAAGCCGCCGCCAGCGAAATGGCCCTACGCATTTCCGAAACGCTTGCAAAATGGGCCATCATGAGTGATGCGGATTTAAACGCCACACTAAAACAATTATTAGGGCGCGAAGCCAACGCCAATGAAACCAAAATCGCCCGCACTCTATTCGCCGATATTGTCGATGTGCCAGGCGGCTTAAAAATCATGACCATCCATGCATTTTGCCAATCTGTCCTCGGACGCTTCCCCCTTGAAGCGGACATAAACCCACACTTCACCGTTTTAGAAGACGCACAATCAAAAGCTTTAATGAACGATGCGCGCGCCATCACATTCAAGCATGCGCTTAAAATCCCAACTTCACCGGTAAACCAAGCCCTCAAATCTATCGCCAGCACAATCAACGAAGATCAATTTCTCGATCTTATGCGTAATATTTCAAACGAAAGCGCCCAGCTTGAACAATTGCTCCACAACAATTTTGGCCTTGATGGGCTATACACCAACATTTGCGAATATTACGGCGTAAAGCCAAACTGTGATCCCGCTAACATTATTTATGAGGCTTGCAACGACCGTGCTTTTGATAAAGCTGGCCTGCAGGAATGCTGCGATGTCTTGGCCGCATCTGCAAAACCCACAGATCAAGGAAAAGCAGAAAAAATCGCGTCTTTTCTACACGCTAATGTAGCCGAGCGCTTGGCCTTATATGAAAACTATAAAGAAGCATTCATTAAAAAAGACGGCGACATATATAAAGATTTGGCCACAAAAGACGTGCGCACCAAACACCCTCATGTACCAGAAATTATGTTGACTGAAGCCGAGCGAATACTCACCCTGACCGACAATATTCGTGCTCTTAACAGCGCCGCGCTAACGCGCGATATCCTCACACTCGGCCATGCCGTTCTTGAACAATATACCGCGCTTAAAGCGGCTGCGGGCGCGCTTGATTTCAATGACCTCATCCTGCACACCGCCAAACTTTTACGTGGGCAATCCCATAACAAAACCCTCGCCGCCGATCCCAAAAAAACTGGCAGCTGGGTGCATTACAAACTCGATGCAGGGTTAGACCATATTTTAATCGACGAAGCCCAAGACACCAATCCCGAACAATGGAACATCATTGAAGCGTTGAGCGAAGAATTCTACCACGGCGTATCGCAAAACGACCAAACCCGTAGTATTTTCACTGTCGGCGATGAAAAACAATCCATCTATAGCTTCCAACGTGCCTCCCCCGCCGAATTTGCGCGCATGCAAAATGCCTTTCGTGAAAAAACTTTAGCGGCGCAGCAAAATTGGGGCCTCGTGCCCATGAACATTTCCTTCCGCACCACAAAAAGCGTACTTGCGGTTGTCGATGCCACTTTCCAAACGCAATACGCCCGCCAAGGCTTAGGCGATTTGCCCGTCGAACACACCGCCCACCGCATCGGGCAAGCTGGACATCTAGAGCTCTGGCCGCTCTGCGAGAGCGATAAAACCGATAGCGGCGATTTATGGACTCCCGCAATATCCAGCGAAAACACTCAAAGCGGCCATAAAAGAATTGCCGCGCAAATCGCACAAAATATCGCACAATGGTTAGAAAAAAAGATAGAACTGCAATCTTATAACCGCCCGATCGAGCCGCGTGACATCATGATTTTGGTCAGCACACGCTCCACGCTTGTGCAAAATATAGCTCTAGAGTTAAAAAACCATAACATCCCCGTCAGCGGCCTTGACCGCATGGTGCTCACCGATGAAATTTCCATCCAAGATCTACTCGCGGCAGCATCTTTCGCCCTACAACCTCTTGATGATTTGACGCTCGCTTGCTTGCTGAAATCTCCCATCATCGGCCTAAGCGAAGAAGAACTCTTTAAACTCAGCGCCAATCGCAGCAAAGGCGAGAGCCTGCACGCCAGCATTCTATCGAGCAAAAACGAAATCTTAAAAGCATATTTGGCGCAATTGCACCGCAATGCATCACAAATGAACCCTTTTGAATTCTTTAACCATCTGCTGCAAACCCCTTGCCCTGCCGACAGCTCCAGCGCAAGGCGCGCATTTATGGGCCGTTTAGGCAGAGACGCAATGGACCCCATAGATGAATTCCTGAACCTCGCCCGCCCCAAAAACGCGGAAAATGCACCGAATTTGCATCGCTTCATTCATGAGATCACCGCCCAACAACATGAAATTAAACGCCAATTTCATAACGATGCCAACGAAGTGCGCATCATGACCGTTCACGGCTCCAAAGGCCTCCAATCACCCATCGTCATCTTGCCCGACACCACCAAAAGCGCCAAATCCGCTCCTGCAAAATCCGAAAAACGTCTGCTTTGGCCTAATCAAACGGGGCTCAAAATTCCTCTATGGTCACCAAGGCAAAGCGATGATTGTATCGGCTATGCCAACGCCAAAGAAGCCGTCGATAACCGTATGGCCGAAGAACATCGCCGCCTGCTCTATGTTGCCATGACCCGCGCCGAAAGCCATTTATATATTGGCGGCGCGCTCAACAAAAAACAAAATCCAGATAAACTCGATGAACAATGCTGGTATTCCCTCATTCGCGCAGGCATCCAAAGCCTACCCGATCATGAAACATGCAACAACGGGTCATTACGCGTCACCAATCCACAAACCAATAACGCCGACAAATCCAAAATAACCAAAGAACAAAAGGCCCAGCCATCTGAATTACCCGCGTGGCTATGGCAAAATGCCGCGTCAAAATCGCAAAACATAATCATCCACCGCCCGTCGCAAATCGTTGACACCGCTACTTCTCCACTAAGCGGGCGCAACAGTTTTCGCTTCCTGCGCGGCAACCTCACACATAAGCTCTTGCAACTCCTACCCGATCTTCCCCGTGAAAACTGGCAGCACAGTGCCCAAGGTTTTTTAGAAAACTACGGCCAAGCCTTAGACCAACAAACACGTGAAGCCACCCTTAACGAAATTCTCACCATCCTCAATCACCCAGAATTCAAAGAAATTTTTGGCAAACATTCAACCGCCGAAGTCGCCGTTACCGCTCATCTCGAAAATATGGGCCTAGTCAGCGGCCAAATTGACCGCCTGTATGTTAGCGAAGAAAAAATCCTCATCATCGATTATAAAACTAACCGCCCACCGCCCGCCAATCCCGCGCATATCCCTGATGTCTATCGCCGCCAAATGCAAACCTACGCGGATATTTTACGGAAAATTTACCCAGATCGCCCCATTCACGCGGCGCTACTATGGACAGACGGCTGTATCTTAATGCCTCTTGATATTCACTAACACACCGCTATAGTTAATAATTGAACTTTAATAAAAAACAGAAAGTAAATATCATGTCCAGCCACGCCGTCACCGATGAAAATTTTGAAAACGAAGTCTTAAAATCCGACAAACCTGTGATCGTTGATTTTTGGGCCGAATGGTGCGGACCATGTAAACAACTCTCCCCCATCGTCGATGAATTGGCCAATGACATGAAAGACAAAGTCAAAGTGGTCAAAGTCAATATCGACGACGCCCCCGAAGCTCCAACCAAATACGGCGTACGCGGTGTTCCAACCTTGATGCTCTTCAAAGGCGGCCAAGTCATCGACACCCGCGTCGGCGGCATGCCCAAATCACAGCTCCAAGACTGGATTGAGAGCAAAATTTAAAAAATCTACCTACAATTAAAAATGCAGAGCTTTAAAACTCTGCATTTTTTTAATATTTGAACAAAAGCTATTTTGTCATTTCCGAAGACAACACCATTATAATCTGACGCCCTTCCATTTTCGGATGCAAATCAACCTTGCCGACATCGCTTAATTCTTCAATCATACGTTTTAAAAGATTAAATCCGATATCTTGGTGCGCCATTTCACGACCACGAAAACGCATGGTCACTTTGACTTTGTCTCCATTTTCCAAAAATTTCCGCGCATTACGCATCTTGACCTGATAATCATGGTCTTCGATCCCTGGACGGATTTTAACTTCCTTAACATCAACAGTTTTCTGTGATTTTCGCGCCTCGGCGGCTTTTTTCTGTTGCTCATACTTGTACTTGCCGTAGTCAAGAATTTTACAAACAGGTGGCTCAGCGTTGGGAGAAATCTCAACCAAATCCAATCCCTGATTTTCTGCCAATTCTATCGCGCGCGATGTCGGCATAACGCCCAGCATCTCTCCTTCGGCGTCTACGACGCGCACCTCGGAAGCAGTAATATCTTCATTTGCTCTCGGCCCTTTTTGTTTGGGCGGCTGGCGTGTAATCATTGGTTTAGCGATGATGTCTTCTCCTTTTGTAATTTAAGACGTTTTTTTAGAGTATAACTCTAATAGTTTTCAAAATCATTAATAAGCGTGATTGCCTTATCAATCAAGGGTTTTCGTTCAACTCTCTCCAGGAAGCGGTATAAATTCTTTATCCCCCGTCACCCCATCAAAACGATTTTTGCGCCAATCTTCCTTGGCTTGTTCAATTCGCTCTTTGCGCGATGACACAAAATTCCACCAAATATGGCGCGGCGCATCTGCAACTTCGCCGCCCAAAACCATCATGCGCAAATCCCCTATGGCTTTCACCACAATCTGATCACCAGGGCGCAACACCAAAAGCTGCATTGGCGCATACCGCACACCTCCAATTTCAATATCGCCGCCTATCACATATAAACCGCGCTCTTCGCTCATCGAAGGCACTTCAAACTGCGCGCCTGCCTCCATTTGAATATCCAAATACAGCGTATCGCAATATGTTTGCACTGGTGCACTTTGCCCCCATAAAGACCCCATAATCACCCGCGCCCGCACACCATCATATTCCATTTCTGGCAAACGCGCTTTGTCTGTATGCTGAAAATTTGAATCACTTTCCTCAAATTTTTGCGGCAAAGCGAGCCAACTTTGGATACCAAAAAGCGCGGATGGCGCATTTCGAACATCTTCACCTGTGCGCTCCGAATGCACTATGCCGCGTCCCGCGCTCATCAAATTCACATCCCCCGGCTTAATCCGCTGCGCATAATCCAGCGAATCTTTATGATCCAACGTGCCCTGAAATAAATATGTAACGGTACACAAGCCAATATGCGGGTGTGGACGAACATCAACGCCCTTACCCGTGATAAACTCCCCTGGCCCCATCTGATCCCAAAATATAAAAGGTCCCACCATTTGCTTTTGCTTTGACGGCAAAGCGCGATGCACCTCAAATCCACCAATATCGTGGCTACGTGGGATAATAATACTTTCAATAGAATTCGATAATTGGCTCATAGCATTAATTTAATGTAATAATCGCATAATTCAAATAACCCGCAAAACTGCCCCACACAAGCGTTGGAAGCACCAGCAAAGAAATTACCCGATCCACGGCCCATGCTTTAACAATCAAAACCACCATCACAATATTTAAAGCAACAATCCATGTAAAACCCATTTCCACATTGTGAAACTGAAAAAATACAAAACTCCAACCCCAATTCAAAATCATCTGCACCCAAAACAAACGATAAATCACAGGCGAGTTTTCACGAACCTTAGATACCCGCCACCCCGCCAGCGCAAGCATCACATATAATATGCTCCATACAATTCCAAACGCCGCATCGGGAGGAGTCAATAAAGACTGCTTAAGGCTATTATACCACTCTATATTGCCAGAAGTTACAAACCCAATTGCCCCACCAATAATTTGAAACGCAACGATCCATAAGAAAGGCGGGAAAAATTTGCTCATAATCTACCCTTCTGTCATTCCGAATGCAGTATTGATAAAGACCCCTCACCTAAGTTCGCGATGACAGGGTTTAAAACGGTGGCCTGGCTTGCGCGATCAAAGCTCCGATCGCCGCATCAAGCGTCTCCACATCCTGCGCATTTGAACCCAACCGGCGAATAGCCACAGTTTTTTCATCCGCCTCACGCGCGCCGACAACAAATAAATTCGGCACTTTGGCGACGGAATGTTCGCGCACTTTATAATTTATTTTCTCATTACGAATGTCCAATTCAACGCGGATGCCTTGGGCTTTTAACGCTTCATACACTTCGGTGGCGTAATCATCGGCGCTTGCGGTAATCGTCGCCACGACGCATTGCACAGGCGCCAGCCATAGCGGCAATTTCCCCGCAGTGCTTTCAATCATTATCCCAATAAAGCGCTCCAGCGTGCCTAAAATCGCACGGTGAAGCATTACGGGGCGATGTTTTGCGCCATCTTCGCCGATATAGTGCGCATCGAGGCGCTCAGGCAATACAAAATCAAGCTGCAACGTTCCACACTGCCAGCTCCGCCCGATGGCATCGCGG
>JBBKXA010000097.1:0-8027 GCA_037969235.1 Bdellovibrionales bacterium
TGCCTCATTCTCACCGATCGGGCCGCGCAGCGTGATGAAAATCCCGTGCGAAAGCCTGCAGCGTACTTCAATTCGATGATTTCACGGGCTAAGGCGGGTGATTTACATCTTCACAAGTCTGTTTTTGGGCTTTTGCAGCTTGAAGACACCCCAATTGCGGCCAATTCATCGCAAAATCAATCTTCAAACCCCTCTCATCAGAAAAAAGGATAATGTTATGAACCTTCAAAAATATACATCTGAACTTCCATTTCTCCCGTTTCGCAGCATTGCGCAATATTCGCACAGGTTGCACCGCAATTTTTTCTACACCGATGATGTCCGCGAAATGATGTGTGAGAAGTTCAATTCGTGGGTGATTGACCATATCTTTGCCCTTCAAGAGCACGAGAGCGGCCTTCAAATGCTGGATATTCAGCACTGGGACTTAAAAAACATGCCTGATGGCTCGATTTTATTGTCCTGCAGCGATGAGCAGGGCAGGGTGGTTTATTATGAGCACGGTCATTGTGACGTCGCCGTAGTTGAGAACGAAGCGTTTGTACTGGATCACAGCGTGCTCAGCCTCAGAAATTAATGGAATTGCCGCTTTACGCGGTAGTCTTCTTTTATGGCTGTAACAGAAAAAGATATTTTTATGCTGCTAATATTATTATCAGCAGCATAAAAACTTGATATACATAACACATTAGGCTATAGTGAGTTCTTTTAATTTAGAATGTATGTGTTATGAGCGGACAAAATATATCTTATCGTGAACTGTTAAACATGCCTTTGCAGGCTGTACGCAGGAGTGTAGCGCAGGATTTTTTTTCGAAAAAACTTAATTTACAAGCGTTTGACAAGCACATGTCAGCACTGCATGATTATGTAGCGCAGGAAAAGTCTGAGCAACTAACGGATTTTGATATCGAGCTTGAGCTTGCCCGCAAGACACTTCAAACAGGTACTATCACACAAGAACCACGAACCGATCTCCCTGCATTTCAGCTTTTATGGGGCAGTGTGCAAGCTGTGGCTGCACTTGATGCAAATTCCCGGGCTGGGTGGGATGATACGTTTAAAAATAAATGCATATCCGAGACGCCTGTTTGGGCGGCAGTGAATGATTCACACGACGCGAAAAAAGAGCGCTCAGCAACGATAATGCATGCCAACGCGGAAATTAGAAGTAAAACTCTGAGCGTGGGCTATCAAGAGCCACAAGAAGGATATCCTAGCATTGCTTATTATTTTCAATCCGAAAACAACTACATTAACGAAGACCCTATTTGGAAGCTGATTATGGGTGTGGAGGGTGCTCGCGCTGCAACTATGCATGAAATTGCACATGGACAGGGTAGCAATAATTTCTCGCCCAAGCTTCAAATTTTGCATGATAAAATTAAGGAGATGCGGGATGCTAAGCCTCTTAAAGAGTGGGATAAAAATGAGCAAATGGCGTTTGCGAAGTTACGCGCGGAATGGAATTTGCGCTGGATGATGTATGACGAGGCGGAGAATAATTACGCTAATCAATTTGCTGCCAACAAAGGACAAAATGCAGGTCAAGATTATGCACGATCCTTGAATTTTGTGGAGGCGATCTTGGTAGATACTATAGAAACCAAGGCTGATGGTAAAGAAAAAATCCCTGACACAAATCAAAAACTATTAAATATAAAAAATATCCTGCGCTATGCGTTTTTTCAAAGAAATGGTTTTTTTGACGATAATGATGAGGGGTGGGCGGAAATTGGCGTGGATCTTGACTTGCTTGTGGATAGCGTTGAGGGCGATAGTCTAACTGCCCACGACATACTGGATGACATCATAAAAAAATGTAATCAAATCGCACATTCTCAGCCCGAGCCGAATGCGCGTATGGGTGGAAATAGATATATAAAAACAAGAATTGAAGAATGCGAGGCAGAGCGCTTGCGTATTAATGATGAAATATTCGAGCAATACATCGCGCCTTTCATGCCCGAGATTATGCAGCAGGTTGAGAATAAGGCGGCTGCGATCAAGGATGCTATTCAAGGCGGAAAAATTATTCTTATTGATGGGATGGGGGAGACTGATCTGGCGAAACCGCTTGGCGACACGCCAGGCGAAGTCAAAGGCATTCCCGATGAAAAACCTAAGGAGCCCAAAGTAGAAAAACCTAGATGTCCTAGCCTAAGCGATGCACCGAAAGACTCCACACAAAAAGCTGGTAAAAAACCTTCTACCGACAGCTTAAAGGGGGGTGACTTTAAGACTGCTAAACAATTTATCGCTCAAAACAGACCTTATATTAATAAATTGTCGAAACTCTGGCGTGAAATTCAGAAAAAATTCCTTGAAACGCGTGATGAGGTGTCAGATCAACGCGATTATACCGGCGACCTTGCCAACCTTGATTTGGGCTCGGTATATGATCGTTTTACACGGGAAATTGCGCGTCAACCAGTCAGTGCGACAGATTATGCGCACATAGGGAAAGAAGCCCCGCAAAGAACCGCCTACCCGCCCACGCAAGTTGATATTTATATTGATAATTCTAGCAGTATGAATGGAGCGAAGCTCAGGATGGCTTGTGCCGCTGGGTTGAGCATTAGTGAAAGCGGTAGACCAGTGAACATTGTTGTTAATATGGCTACGCTGGGGTGTTTTGATAGTGATAGCCCACATTACAACACCTGCACGCAAATTGCTTCACCGAGCGATGATCTTAAAGTTATAGGGCAAAGAATTGATTCACTAATAAGTGGTCGAGGGCTACAGGGGGATCACATTCTTCCGGCTTTAAAGCATTCTTTTGACTATGTAACAAACTCTAAACAACCCAATCATATTGTCGGCACATCACATGTCATTATTATATCAGACACTAATTTTTGCGATATGGAGCCCGGGTCGAAGGCTGCAAAATTTATTGAAATGGTTGGACGAAAATGCCAGCAAATGACGCTGGATTTTGTAATTGTTCAAAACAAAGATTCACGCGTTATCCCTATCGTTAATCGTATCAATCGAGGCGTAGGGCATAAACACGCCAATTACCGCCATGTTGAACATATTGAGGGCGTAGGTGAGGCGCTCACCTCACTCCTCACAGATCGCTTGCGCAATATGCGAGAAGCCGACGGTATTCCACTGTCTGAAAAACAAAGAATATTCGAAAAATTTAAAAGTCATAACCCACTAGAAGACTTAAACTAAAGGAAAACACAATGGATAAACCGCAACAGTACACGATTGTACAATTTGGAACGCCGCAAACGCCGCTTCCGACATTTGACTCATCAAAATTTAAAATGAGTGTGTTAGCGAGTGCTAAAGGGGTGATCAGCATCCCGACAATGCAACAAGATCGCAGCAAGAGTGGCGCAGCCGAAATCACTGATGAACGTGATCGCATCACCGTGCAGGAACGTGCTTATGCCAAATTAATGCGTAACTTACCTAGCCGTAACATGCTGCCGCATCTGGTTCATGAATTGGTGGAGCGTGACCCTAATCGCGTAGATTTAGATCAAAGAAGCTTTATCTGCCGCTATGTTGGCGCGCCGTCGGTTGGCAAAAGCTTTTTTATCAAGCAGCTAGGTAAAATCGCCCACCCCAAAGGTGTCTTTAATTTGAACTGCACAGATGTTGATATGGGTACGCTATTTTGCGAAACCGTATTTGATACTAGCGGCGCGGATATAGAAAAAGCTGCCATTGATGCCAAAATGCGCGATGGAAAAGGCTTAAGCGTTGAGAGCTTGCACAGACTCAGAACTTCGCTTGGGGATGCCTATATCGAAGAAGACCGCAATGGGAAAACAGTCATAGCATTCGATTGGGCAGGGATTCAAGTTAAGGGCAATACGATTGCCGAACAGGAATTTGGTGCGCAAATCATTCAAGAAACACTAACCCAAGTTTGTAAAAACGAAGGCATTGAAGTCTCCAAAAATGCGTCACAAATTGGTATCACTACACGCGATGGAATAGCCGTGCGCGCTGCTGATCCTAATTCGGCTGATTATGGACGACCCATTTTATTGGATGAATTTATGCGCTGTAAAAAAGGCACAGCGCAAAAACTCTATGAATGGATTGCAATGCTATCGGATCCACGTGTGCCGAAAGTTGAAGTGATCGGTGGCAAAAATCGCTCAGTTACGATCTATCGCAAAGACCTGCCCGCTACGTTTCGCGTCAATCCGACGGATAACCCAGCGATTGCGAGAATGGGAAGTGCGGAGTTAGATGATCCGTTAAAATCGCGATTTGGTGAGGAGCTTGACTCGCGCACCGTACCCGACCCAGAAGATATAGATTTTGCTGATCGCTTAGGGCTTCATTTCACGGGTGTTCCATTGTTGCAAATTTATTATTCAGCTAAAGAGCATTTTGATGCTAACCCACAAGATTTAATCCAAGTGTTGCGCAAATATCGCACCGCCGCGCTCACCGATGCGGAAGTTAAAGAAATTCCTTCTGAGCAAATGCTTAACTTGAGTGATCCTATGCGCTTTATAAAAATTTCTGAGCAATTCGCAAGATTTTTCGCGAGTTTGGATTTTAAAAAATTAGCATCTGAAGATGCAAGTCTGGCATATCAAGATTATTTGCAAGGCGTGACAATAGATTTGCGTACGGTGATGAAGCTGTTCGAAAAATCGAGCGTTGTCTTGCCAGAGACAACCCAATCGTGGGGCTTTGATTATAGCGCAGCATTTGAAACGGCTGCGCCTGTTGATGTATCAAAACAAATTGATGAAGAACACCGCCTTGAAACACGTGGAACGCGGACCGTACGTTATGTATTAGAATGGTTGGAGCGTGTGATCGTACCCGCAGATGCCATCTCGCGTGATATTGACCTTGCTGAATGTCAAACCCTTTTCAATGCTGTTCTTATACAAGCGGCAAATAACGGGATCGGCAAAGCCAGTTTAGCAGAGGCAGAGGCGGGGGGTGTTGAATCCATCGAAGACCTCTACAATTTCAACCCTCTCAACGAAGCCGACGCACAGATGCGCCTTATCCGCGATTTAGTTTTGGATGAGGTGCGTAAAGAATATGAACTCGCTCGCGTTACCAACGGCTACCTTCCAGAAATGCCTAAAGATAATGATGACATTGCCACCATTGGAGATATGCAATTGACACTTGAGCAAGCTATTTTCACACGCAGTACATCGAAACCTGGATCACTAGGGTATACAAATTCAATCATTGCCCCCAATGCCGATGCAACCTTTGCGGCGAAAGCTTTTACATCAATGACAGTGCAAGATTCCATTCCTGCCCCGGATGCACAAAAAGGCACAAGCAAAGTAGCATTTGAAAATTTAATGCAACGCGATGTATTTTTAATGGCGCTAGCATTGCCAGAAACACAAGAAGATACACTTGCAAGCCTTTGGAATAATGAGCTTGTAAAGCATCCTTCTTTTGAACCCTATGATGATGCTTTGAAAATTGCGAGCGACGAAAATTTCGAATCCCTAACCACCCTTGTGACAAATCATAAAGGACGATTGGAACCGGTACATATCCTAAAAAGCTATGATGAGAGCAGCTTGAAGGTTAAAAATATCTTAGTTGTCTCAGGATCTATTGAAAAAGATATGCAACGCCTATTAAAAGCCAAAGGCGTAACATATGTCGATTACACAGCAGACAACGCCGCCGCGCAAATTGACGAAGCGGTTGCTGATTTTGTACTGGACTTTTCTTCCAGTGAACAATTAAAAACAAAGCTCATCTCGTCATTCCTCTTACGCAACGGATATAGAAAAGACGATGCAGCCAACAGAACGCTAGGTTTAGGAGAGTTAATGACTTCACCCGATAAAGTGCCACCCACGGCGCCGATGCAGGTTACGAACATTCCGTTTGTACTTGAGTTAGATCAAAGCAACGAATAAGGACGCATAGCCATGACAAAAAACATCTTAAAAAATAACGATATTGATTTGATCGTTTCAGCCCTCGCGCGGGTGAAATGCCCAAAAATTGATGTGATCAACGACCATCCCGTTTTTGCCGTGACTCAAGGATGGCAGAAACAGATTTTATGCGAGGAAAGTGGCGTCGCTAGCGTTTCCAGCCCAACTGAACTAGAAACAGCGTTAGAAGATCAAAATATCGCCAGCATCTATGTCCCTGATGAAACATTTGGCATGAAAATGCTCACACGTATATTGGAACGCCACGATACGCAAAAACCAATATTTTGGGAGACTTTCGATGACGAATGATAATAATACAGAGATTAGCGCCGATGAAGTTATGAAAGAATATCCTAATAATTATAAGCCAGAAATAGGTGGCCGAAATAAAATAATCGCAGAAAATTTTGCACCTATGTCTACAGCAGACAATATCGTAAATTCTAAAGGGCATATTATTCACCCAGTATCATATGATAATCAATTTCCAATACTCTTAAAAGACCGTCCCAATGGCAAGCAATTGATTTTAAAGTGGCATATGGAGCCTAAGATTGAGGTAGAACAACCAGCCCCACCGTCACCTGCTAAAACTCCCGGATTAGTTGGTGCGTTTGCCGCAGCGGCAGGTCAAGAGCCCACACTAAAAATCACCTATCCCAGAATGCGTTTAATCACTAAATCTCTGTTTTATCTCGCCAAGGAGGGAGTAATTTTTAGTGCGGATGATTTCATTAATACACGCGAAGACGATATAAGCTTCATGGACGTTGCAACAAAAGCAGGTTATATATCATCAATATTTGAATTGCACAGTTGGATCGGCAGAGCCGATGATATGCAAAAACTATGGGATGCCACGCCAAAAGCGGGACAAGTGCAGGTTACGGATTTTGAGGACAGAATAACAAATCTACGGGTTAGAAATAGACCAAAATTTGTTATTCCAGATAAACTGAATAAGACAGAATTGTTCGCGCGTGATGTTGATGGCTTCTGCCCTTTTGATGATCCGCGCACCTGGCATCAATGGGATGACATTGTTATCGCATTAAGCAATGTTAATGCCCCCGATGAAAATGTTATAACCAAAGCAGAGCTTTTGCAAAACGGCGCAAATGGCAAATCTTTTATAGAGTCCTCGACAGATGTGAATGTTTTTTACGATAAAATCAGACCTTATTTAAAAGAACATGATGATGCGTTGACGCGTAAGGAGCTCATCGACCTTGACCTTAAAAATATCGTCAGAACTTTGGATTCTAAATTTAAACTTTGCAAAGGGTATACAGCACTTAAAGACTTGGCGAATGATCCAATAGTGGATGTCAATCAAATTGACGGCACTGGTAATGTAACCAAATTAATGAGTGTTATGTATGATAACGTATTGGATTTTGTTGATGTTTTATTGGAAGCGGGCGCAAACCCAGATTTGAGAGTGGGCCCAGAAGAAAGAAGCGCTTTATATCACGCAATTCATAATAAGAACACTGGTTGCGTAAAAGCGATCGTCACGGCTTTAGAAGATAAATATAAGGATGAGCCGACGCTATTATTAGAAGCGTTGACATGCATCTGCGAGGGGCATTCCATAGATCGAATAGAAACTGAACTTAATTTTGATCGGGCGTGTATAGCCATTGTCAAAAATGCTATTGATAAAATCATTGACCCCATTCTCGATATGTCGATCAGTGAGATGTTGGAGCACGTTCATAAGACACGTAAAATCGTACATATAGTGATGACTGCGGATCGCTTAGATGATATTTTTCACCCTGACCGCTGGGAGGGCGACCCCAAAGGTATGAAACAGCTTGCCGATAGCCTGCCGGAGAGCGAAATACAATTTCAATTGTCGGGCCAAGACGGCAGACCAGATTTTGCAAGCCTGTTATCGGGTGCCAATGCTTCAGTCATTAAATCCATGACGGGCTATGATGATGAACCGGAGTCACCGTGATGAGCGACCATGATAGCAATAAGAAAAATACTGATGCTAAACAAACTCTGCAGGACTTGTTTAAAAACCAAGATGGCGCGGAAGGTGGTGTTAATAATCATAAACTGATTACTAAGATGAATATTTCAGGAAGTGGCATGCATATAGAT
>JBBKXA010000098.1:0-3805 GCA_037969235.1 Bdellovibrionales bacterium
CAATTGCAGGAACGGCAGCGTTTGAAAAGCTTGTTTTAATAAATTGACACGGAAATACTTCTTAATTACTTTACAAAAATAATTAGACAACATTTTAAAGGAGGTTTCATGGGACAAAAACTTAGAAGTACATTTGCTGGTTTAGTTGGCGCAGGCATAGCTTGTCTTGGTATGGCAGAAAGTCATCAATTTGAAATGACTGCGGCACAAGCAAAAGTCATTGATAAAAACTTTCCTGGGTATGAAGAAGCCTTTTTTATGGATAACCCAAGAGGTGAATTAACATTGAATAGATTAAATGTTAGGGAATCGGTGGATATCAAAGAGCCACAGTGGTCACATTTGGGTTTAGTGTTTTACGAAAATGTTTCACAAACAATTAGAAATGATGAAAAAAGCTGTTCATATAGTACTACAATGTGGCGTTTCCCATTTGTTACGCTTAATCATAATCTTCTTACAAATTTTGAATGTGAATTTAATGATGACAATGCTTTAACAAAATAGTTTATTAGTTTTTTAATTTAAACCCGCCGCATGAAAATGTTGGCGGGTTTTTTTATTTTTACTACAGAGATCACAAGAGTTCGCAGAGCATTAAAAATATAATCTCTGTATATCTCTGCGCGCTCTGTAGTTAATATACTGAATTATCACCTCAGTGCATTTTAGAAGCATAAGGACATAATCATTAATATCTTTAACGGCAACAGCACCTTGTTCAAATTTAAATTTTGAACGCGCTGTGTTTCGCTGTGCCCGCTGTGGTTTATCAATAAGGAAAAATAAAATGACCGAACACATCAAAATCCCCGAAGTTACCCCCATTGTGCGCTATGTCGTGAATGGCACACAAACCATATTTACATTCCCATTCCCCGTTTTCGCAACCGAAGACCTCGCCGTTTATATCAATGGCGCGAAGCAAGCCAGCGGATATAGCGTCAGCGATGCAGGTGTAAGCACTGGCGGTAGTGTCACATTCGATAACGCCCCTGCGATAGACAGCGTGCTCACACTCGCTCGTGAACTTCCCATCGAACGCGTCACCGATTTTCTTGAAGGCGGAGATTTCTCTGCCCTCTCCATCAATAATGAGCTGGATTACATGATCGCCGCGCTCCAACAAGTCAACCGCGAAAATGACCTCATGCTCAAATATAGCGATAGCGAAACCCCCGCCAATGTTGAACTGCCAGCTCGCGCCACGCGCAAAAATAAAGCGCTCGGTTTTGACAGCGATGGCAACCCCATTGCCGTAAGCCTAGAAGGATCAATGGCTGCACCAGACTTCACCCCCGTGGGCACAGGCGCAGCAACACGCACCGCATCCGACAAATTCAAAGACATGGTTTCAATCAAGGATTTTGGCGCGATTGGCGATGGTCTCACCGATGACACAAACGCCATTATCAACGCGCTTCAAAGCTATGACAGCGTGTTCATCCCAGAAGGAGAATACCTTGTCACCACCACCATCATTTTGGGCGAACGCAAAACCCTCCTCGGCGCAGGACAAAAATCAGTGATTAAGGCTCAGGATAACAGCTTTAATATTATCGAGATAACAGCCGATTTCGCGACACTTGGCGATTTGCGCCTTGAAAATGGCGATATCGGTATTCTCCTCAAAAGCGCCCTCTCTCGTCCAGTGGTGCAAAATTGTGTTCGCGACGTAACGATCTGGGCGCCCAATATCGGCGTGCAACTTGATGGCGGAAGTGATCTGGACTATCCGTGTTATTGGAACAATTTTGAGCGCGTGTTAGTAGAGCAACCCACAACCCACGGCATCCACCTCACCAAATCCGGCGCAGGCGACACCCCCAACGCCAATAAATTCCATGCCTGCCGAGTATACTCACACGGCGCAGACATCATAGGCGCAGGCGTCTATGTCGAACATGGGCAATTCAACAACGCGTTTGTCGATTGCGAAGCTAATATCAAAGGCACGGGGCAGGGGTGCTTTATCATGGGCGCAGGATCAAACAAAACGTTGCTGATCAATCCATATGCGGAGAGTTTTAATAGTGTGCCCAATGTGAAATTAGAGGCAGGTTCAATCGAAACCTCAATCTTTAATCTGCTCTCTGCGTCCGATGGCGCGGCAATTTGGGATTTGTCGGGCGGTGAATATACTGCCTATAATGCAGGCTTCCCGTATAAAAACCGTCTGCAAAAAACCACATGCACGGATTTAAATGCCACACTTCAACGCTATGACACTAAATATATCGATGCGAGCGGCACAGTAACGCTTGATACTTCACATTCCATGCATCTCGTCTCCAGCTTCGGCGGCGCGCTAACGGTCGAACTCCCCAACGCCAGCGATGCCACAGGCGCGATGATGGTGATCAAAAAAACCGACAGCTCCGCTAATGTGATTACAGTCAGCGAAGATAGCGGCAACGGTCCCGACGGGCGCGATTACTTCCTCGGCGCAGAAAATGACTACGTCATGGCATTATCCAACGGCGCGGAATGGTTTGTGATCGCCTCTAATCGCTCCCCGGGCAACACGCGCTATTTCGATGGCTCTGGCACATATGATATCGACATGGCGGTGGACACCTATCTGCTCTCCAGCTTCGGTGGCGCCATGACCGCGCGTCTTCCCCCCGCCAATGCCGCGCAAGCCGTAGGGCGCACGATCACGATCAAAAAAACCGACAGCTCCGCCAACACCATCACCGTCACCGAACAAGGCGGCAGCGGCCCCGACGGCTACGGACAACCCCTACCCAGCCAACACAAAGCCATCACCGTAGTGAGCAATGGCGGGCAGTGGTACATCGTGAGTAAGTTTTAAAATGAGTGGAAAAAGTGTTAACAATAGTTAACGAATCGTGTATAATTCGTGGGTTAAGGTGTTGAGCATTATGATCAGCTTAACCTTGAACCTGTTCTATAAGGTTGGAGTAATTAAGTAGAGCAGGCAAGTGGTGAATATAATGCACCACAATGAAGAGGAGATTTCATGAAGAAATCAAATCGTATTTCGCCTGACTTGGTGCGTCAAATAAAGGAACTATTGCAAACAGACCTTTATTATCAGCATCAAATTGCCGCAATGGTTGGTGTTAACCAAGGTCGAGTTTCTGAAGTGAAGCACGGTCATTACGGTTAAAAGGTTATAGTATAGGTTAGACTGAAATGTCTAACAAAATATTAAACTTTTTAGAGTCGCTCCGCAAGGGGCGACTTTTTTTTGTGCAAAACATTCCGCTTCTCCGCGTAAAATAAGAAAGAACAATCATGCCCCAAATCGAAATTCAAACCCGCAAGGATATTGCGGCGTTTTTGCCGTGCGCGATTGAATCAGCGCTGGAATCCTACATCACGTTTTCCCAAGAAGAAGCCACGAATGCACAAAAAAAATATAATGCAAAAGATTTCAAAGCTCACCACGACGCCTGCAAAGTCGCCATCGCGCATATCGAACTCCTCATAAAACTTGCCCGCTGGGCCGATTTGCCTGACCCAAAACTTGAAAATGCAGATAAGCAAGCCATGCTTTGTGCGATTTTAGAAAATGCAAATGGCGAATTAGATAGAAATTAATATTTGCATTAGGTTTTTTGTTATGGTAATAATATTAAAGTTAAATTTCAACACGGAGAAAATAAATGACATACGCGGATGAACTAAGAGAATTAACGCCAAGCCAAAAGTTTGATGAAATGATGTGGAATAAAAGAGGTAGATCAGAGGTTAAGCCGGTTTCAAGTGCGACTCAAGAACCAGATGAACCCGAAAGTTCAAGTGAAAATATAAGTTTACAGCCTTCATATTAAAAAAA
>JBBKXA010000099.1:0-9614 GCA_037969235.1 Bdellovibrionales bacterium
AACGCACCACCGGCTGCCAAACGAATGGCACCATCTTTTAATGGTGTTTGTGTTGGGTTTTCGACATGGTCTTTGATTTTCATGATACCTAAAGTACCAATCAAAATACCAAACAGATAAGACATAGCCGCCAATAGACCAGGCAAAGAGCCTATAGAAGTGGTCATATTCGAGGCAATTTTGCTGAAGTTATTACCCGCAGCAAAAGCATCAGCAGAACCGCCGATAGTCATTCCAGTGACCATTACGGCACCGAGTTTATAATAATATTTGTTAAGCATAGTGTTCTCCTCTACCAAAAGGTTGTTGCTTAGTTTAAAGAAACATTCGCCTTATCATGAATAATTTCATGGTTTAAGTAAATGCTATACCAAATCCCCCAATACCCAATGTGCTTTGAATCATATTGAGCAAGGGACCCAAATTCACGGCCAGCGCCCCACCTACCAAGTGGGTCATACCAGACATGACTGAGGACTGTTGGTTGCCCTCGGCAACGCCGCGCATGATAAATATACCACGAACGAAGCTGATGAGGCCAACGATAATAACAAATTGTAAAATTGCGGTAATGGTGGAATGCGCCAGATTTTGTTCCGCCGGCGTCATGCCATTCACATACTGCATTGTCGCAAATGCTTTTGTTTGCTGCGAGCCTGTTAAGGTTGATGTGAATGCACGCATAAGTTCATTGTAAGAAATCAACGCACCACCCACAAGGAAGGTCGTGATAGTTCCGATCCCGCCTGGGCCGCGCGCGCCTTCTTGCGCACTTTTCGTCAATCGCGAAATGCCAATCATAATAAAAATCATCCCGCCACAAAACGCGAAGAAGCTGAGCACGTTATGAATTGGCCCCATAACATCGCCCATAAAACATACAAGAATTTGATCAAGTCCAAAAAACGCTGCTGGTCCTGGGCCGCCAGCCACGCAGCCTGTCGGATCATTATAGCCGCTTGCCAAAGAACCTGTAACAAGGTTGAAGCCTGTACCAAATGGACCAGCAACGGTTACACGCAATGTTTCCACAATAAAGGGAAGTGCAAAGAATGCGCCACCAGCTAGTAATCGAGTTACCCCTTCGGATACTGCAACCTGTTGCGGATTAAGTACATGATCACGAATTTTAATAATGCCCCATACGCCCAATGCAATACCGAAAATATAAGAAATAGCAGTCAAAAATGCAGGGACCGCGCCCGTATGAACCATTAATCCACATATACCACGTCCAAGATCGGTCGTCGCCACAACACCCAAAGGCCCTTGAAGGAGACAATCGTCTACGACGCCCACAGTATAACTTGAGTTAATAATACCAAGGCCGCCCAAAATGCTAGTAACAAGCCCTCCACCACTACCATTAACAGACGTCAACATTGCATTCAAAATAGCCGGTAATGCGAACAAAGCGCCAGCAACAAGCAAGCGAATAACGCCTTCTTTCAAAGGGTTTTGTTCGGGCGTTTCCACATGGTCTTTAATTTTCAATAAGCCCTGCACGGCCATTACTATAGCAAGAAGATAGGCCAGCGCCGCAATAAAACCGGGAATGCGCTCAATAGAATTTATGATGTTAGCCAATATAGTATTCACATCATTAAGCGCAACACTAACCACCGCCGAAATTGCACCCAAAAATCCAGAAACAGCATTCGCATTTGCACCCGTTCCTAAATCAAGCGCTTGATTGCCTATTGTATTGAGTACAGCCTCGTAAACCATGGGAAGAGCGAATAGCGCACCACCAATAATTAAACGAATAAAGCCGACCCTTAACGCAGTTTGCGTCGGATTTTCAACATGATCTTTAATCTTAAGAATACCCAAAACACCAAGCAACAGCCCGAGAAGATAACAAATGGCAGCAAGAAGACCAGGCAATTCGGCGGCAGAAGCGACAATATTGTCAGCAATATCGTTAACTTCAGTGGCCGCGAGCGCAGGCAAAATTGGGAATAAAAATAGACATGAAAAAACGGCAATAAAAAACGCACGAGCCCTCAAAACAAACAGTGTTGATAGCGTGCGTTTAAAAATAAAAGTTTTTGTGCCCATATATCTATTAGAACATATTTTCGCCACAATGTACAAATATTTATACAAATACGCCCCTAAAGCATTGAATAATATAAATTATTTTTGTTGAACGATTCCACGTGTTCCGCGCACAACCCATTTACCATTCTCAATTTGAATTGAACTGATTTTACCAAGCGCAGTTACAGTATCACCAACTTCTACTGTTCTTAAATCCTGCTGTCCATCCAACGCTAAGCTTGCAACACCTGGACGAGCCGAACGTAAAGTCCAATTAGAAACCTTATTCGTAACGGGTACTGGTGCTGCTGGTTTGATATTCTTAGGCTTTTCAACAACTTCATCAGCCATTGTAGAAACTTTAGTATTCTCAATAGCTGTAACAGGTTGCACTTTTTCTACAGGTTGCGAACGCGCAGTTTTTAACTGATCTTCCAAAGATTGAATTTGGCTTTTTAGTGATTCAATCTGATCTTCTGCAACATTAAGTTTTTTAACAGCAGCGGCTTCGCTCGATTGCGCTTCTTTTATTTCTTCTTGATAGGCGACAGCTTCTTCGTTAAGCGCGGAAGAATCAACCACAGGTAATGGTTCTTGTGCTTCATCGACAAAAGACGATGTGTCCTCTGAAGGTGTGGGCGGAATAAATTCTTCCGTGGTTTCAATTTTAGTTGGGCTATCTAGCGCAATATTTTGTTGAGGTTCTTGAACATCAATGTCATCAAGCAAAGGTAAAATCTCTGTTTCCGCAGTATCATTGCTAAGGCCATCTAATTCAAAGTCGAGATCGGCAAGTTCAACATTATTGTCAACAGATTCAAAGTCAGGCAAAGGCGTAAGCGTAGCATCTTGATCAGCAATATCAGTTAAATTGTTCTCAAATCCAATTTCGTCATTGCCCATAGAATCAGATTCTAAATCCGAAATAGGGGTGGGCATTGGTGGCAATGAAGCTTCACCGTTAAGTGCAAAAGTAGCATCTTGATCATCATTGAAATCCACAATATTATTTTCTGACATGTCTGCGCCCACAGGTGCAGGAGGTGAGGATGAAAATAGTTTAGTAGCAGCAAAGCCACCGCCACCAATAAGCAAAACGGCTATTAAAATAGTAGTCATATGCTTTTTCAAAAAACTTTTTTCTACGCCATCATCGTCTGACATCATAGCCATATCAATGCCATCATTAGAAAAATCATCATCAAAATCATCAGACGGCGCTTCAGACTTAACAACATTGTCCGCCGTACTATCAACGATTAATGGCGAGCTGCCATCGTCAATCGCTTCATCGACCTCATCTAAAGATGCATCATCGAAGTCATCAAAATCATCAAAGTCGTCAAAATCATCAAAATCATCATTGTTGTTTTTATCATCAATCATCGAAAGTACCTTTTGCTTGAGTATGTAAATTTATGGGGTTCTTGGCATGTCTATAGGAACAGTAAACGCCGCTTGATTGTTTTCTATATTTACATCCCGAATAACGGGCTCAAGAAAAAGTATTCCAAGTGGCGTACCAGCAGCAATTCGGACTAAAACTTCAGTATCATTAGCTATTTCATCAATAATCGTTCGCACTTCTTGCCCCGCCTCGGCAATACCCGCCGCGACTTCTTGCTTCGCATCTAAGGCCTGACTCTCACTTATTACTGTATCGCCCTGCACAGTAACTGTATTCGTATCTGTCTCAGCAATCGCATCAGCTATACCACCAACAAAAGCCGCTGCCGCAGGCAAAATTACACGTTTAAAATAACGATGGTCTACTTCAGTGGCCAACCCTGGCAAAGTAGTGGCCGGATCAAGGGCGATGGCATCAATACTAAAGCTTTCTTCTTCGAAAACTATAGTGTCAAAATTCAGCGTCAGCAATTCGTTACTTTCTACAAAAGAGCCCAATATACGACTGCCTTTTAATGGTCCAGACATAACTTGCGCCAATACAGGACCAGGAACATCAGTATTAGCCTCAATCAATAATTGAGCATAAGCAATTTTACCAGCAGGCAACAGTAATTCTCCCACACTTTTTTCTTCAATTAAGCCGTTCTTCGTGATTTCCTCATTAAGCTCTTCCTCGCGAGCGGCAGCTAAATTTGCAAGAAAATCAGGCTCTGTTAAAACCATGCTAGACAACTTTACCTCTGGCTTTGCTTCAAGAATGGAGGCCATTTGCTCACTTAAGGATTCAGAAATCTCCGTGACCGTCTTTGAAGGCAGAGCTTCTTGGCTGACATCCTCATCCTTAATTAAAGCCTGACTTTGCTCTAATTCTCTTTTAAGACGCTCTTCTTGAAGACGGCGCCATCTTTGCAAAGGATCTTCAGCATCTGGGGATTCTTCTGGCAACGAAACTATACTTACTGGCGGCTCGATAGGAACTGGCAGAGAACTGGTGCCATCACTGAAGGCGCGCTCCACGTCTTCCTCGTTTACCTGTTCGACGGCCTCAATATAAGCTTGCGGCGCCTCACTCGTTCCAGGAATGCTTGATATTTCCGAATTTGTACCAATTTCAGAAAGTTCCACGGGATCGCTTCCACCGCCAAAAAGCATCAAAAGACCAAATATAACCACTGCAATTCCAACGATAACACCGATTTTGAACAATGCGTTATTACGCCACAAATCTCCAAGCGTGCCTTCGCTTTTAGCAAAATCGTCAAAAGAATTATCCAGATCTAAATCGTCGTTATCGAGATCATCACTCATCATATATGTCCCCTAAAACATTCGCACGGCGAGATAGTTTTGCCCGCGCCATTCGACCCTTATTAGATAACAACAAAACAGGCGTATCATTGATTTGATAAACCTTAGTGCCGTCAGAAGAGGCGGCTGATTGGCTCCAAGCAGGAGAAAGCATGGTTAAAGGCGTACGCACAAATATCTGGTCATTGATCTTATACGCAGAAGTGCGCCCGTCCAAGCCAGATACGTTTAAGCGTTCGGCACCTTCTGGAATTATACCCTCTAACATGGAAGAAAGCTCTCCACTACCTGCGGCTGTTTGAATACCTGTCTCAATAAGCGGCGCTTTAGCAAAAGGACCGTAATCAGAAATAACCGCGTCAAAACGGTAATGTACAATTTCACGGTTGGTTTCAAGTGTGATAATAACCGGTGTACGCATCCCCGTTAAAGTAATCGACATATTCCCATACGCAAATTCTGATTGCGGAGAAATGCGAAACATATGCGTAAAAGCCTCTTCTTCGCTGCCTTTGGACGTCTCTATAACTTCAAAATTTCCCGCCCAGCTTATATCTTGAACAGGCCAAGGTGCGCCCGTAGTGTCGGAAAACGTAACAGTGGTAATATGTCCGTAAGCTAACTTTATGACCGCCGGTTTAACGCCTGGCTCTAAGCTAATGTTCTGCACTACAACTTCAGGTTTAGGATTGGGGTAGACGGGTGTTTCCACGGATTCTTGTGTGCGATCAAAACGCTCAAGCAATGTTCTTATTTCCTCCGGGCGCAACGGAAGCAAACCTTCCAATGCGGCATCGTAAGCTGTTGTCCGCTCGCGCTCTAACACATCCTCTTTGGATTCTTCATATTCAATAGATGTCAGTGTGTTTTCTTCATTGCCGAAAGCAAAGTCTGGCCCTATATTCGGCAATGCGTCATTTTGTGATTCAGCGGGCTTTGCGGGCTCTTTCGGCTCTTTATTAAAGCCGGGCAAAGAGGGCAAAGAGGGCAGAGAAGGTAATTGCGCATATGCAAACTGATCTTGGCCATAGCCAAAAGCAACAACCAGAACACACAATAAAAATTTCAATACATTTCTAAAATTCATGAATGCAAATCTAACATAAAAAACAACAACACCTCATTTAAGTTTAAACATATATAGTATCTGTGTCATCAATGCAAAGTGCATATATACACACAGTATTTTATTTTAAATATGAGATGGCCTCCCTTGGTTTAAATAACTAAAATTCTATCGAGCCTGTGCGACCCATTGCTCAATACCCACACCATTAGGGCTCTCAAGGCGCGGAACCCTTACGATAACGATGGTAACCAGTAACTTATCAGTACGACTGCGTGACCCAGATTGGTATGTCAAAATAAGTGGAAGCTGAACTTGCCATTGGTAGCGCCCTGCAACAAGGCCTTCTGAAACAACAATTGGCGCACCTTCAGGCGCCGCGGTCACAACTTGCTGATTCGCCTCAACCATCTCAATGATGCGCGATCTTTGTAAGGCACCCGTAAAGCTTTCCCAACCGCGACGAGTAAAGTTACGCGATGATTCCTGCAAACGTCGGCGATAATCATTAAATCCGAAAGTCATCACTTCTGTTGACGCCTGTGCAACCCATGACATTAATGCTGGCGTACTTAAGTTTGGCTCGTTCAAAGGCACCATTGGCACCAAACGCCCGTCTTCTGTAGTTGCAAAATAACGATTTTCTGGCTGGTTGACCTGCACAACAAAATACATTGCGCCAATAAGTCCGAGGATTACAACCCCTTGAATAATGCTTAAACGAAGCAGGCTTCGATATCCATCACGATAAAATTCATTACGGACTACAACCTTGCCTAATCCGCTTACATCTTGTTCTTCAGAACCAGCGGGAGTTACAGGCATATTTTTTTGTTTGGATTTATTTAAAGCCATGAGCGCCACATTATTTTAAGAAAACATAAATCCATTTTGGATGAAAAAAAACTATTTTACAACCCATCAGGTTAATATTCCACGCTTTAATGATTTTGAAACGTGCCTTTTGCTGAATTCTTATGCTACAATATGAAAGAGTTGGTGTTTTTAAGCATCACAAACGGCTTGAGATATAATAATATCAACGAGCGATCGAATTAATGACGAGGGGCGAGACGGCTGATGAAGCACACACATCTATTTAAACTGGATAAATCCGTAATCGGGACGGGCATTCTGTTTTTATGTTTGATATGTTTTTTATGCGCACCACTGACGGTATTCGCACAAGACATTCCGCCCATTCCTGGACTCCCCCCTTCTGATGATGGGGGTGACGGTGAGGAAGGTGACTCCTGTGTTGCTGATAAATTCCAAGAACACAAAGACTGGCTGGTTGATGTCTTTGCCATTGAACACATCATTCCTACCTTACAAGCCTTCACAGAGCAGATGACATCCGTTGCCATGCATCAAACAATGATTATTGGCACATTTTTTGATGCCAAACACCAGTTAGAAACACAGCGCCTCTTTCAAGAGTTGCAATTAGAAGCGCACAAAGATTATCAGCCTAGCGCTGGACTCTGCGCTTTTGGAACTAATGTGCGCTCTCTTGCTCATTCCGAAAGTGTTGGCCGCTACAATGCGCAGGCCATGGGGCAAAGACAACTTGCTCGCCATTTGGGAACACTTAATATGGCTGGCTCAAAGATAGCCCAAGACGACAAGGCGTCACGTTGGGAGCAGTTTGTCGTTACATATTGTGACCCACAAGATAACGACTGGACACTTTCTGCAGGAACAGGGTTGATACCTGGTACAATTTGTAAGAATTCGGCGGCCAATGCCAATCGTACAAATATCGATATTGATTATACCCGCGCCATTGAAAATCGCCGCACGCTTGATATATCCCGCCCGATTGATTTGGGGTCAAATGATGAAGTAGATACACAGGCGCTAGGCAATAATCTCTATGGGAATAATGTATTATTCCGCAGTATCAGCCCAGAAGTTCTCGCTGACGACAAAACAGACAAGCCCAAACTTTACATGCAATTGCGCGCCATTGCGGCCAAGCGCAATGTGGCAGAAAACTCGTTTAACTCTATTGTGGGAATGAAAAGCTTAGGAAGTTCACCAGGCCTGAATGCGCCAAACACGGTTGAAACACATAAATTTTTAGGCGCTGTATTAACAGAATTGGGTATTCCAGAAGATGAAGTTTCTGAGTATTTGGGTTTAGAACCGTTAACCACAGCAGGCGGCACACAAACGCCTCCATCTTTCAGCTACTACGCGCAGCTTGAAATATTATCAAAGAAAATATTCCAAAACCCTGATTTCTACGCCAATCTTTACGATAAACCCGCAAACGTCAAACGTATCAGCGCGGCGCTTATGGCGATCGAATTAATGCTTGATCGCGCGATTTATGAAAGCCAGCTGCGTCAGGAAATGTCGATGTCGGTATTGCTGTCTGCACGCTTAAAAGGCAATTTTGCGGATATTAACAAGAATTTGAACGAATAAAGAGCGGTACAATTTTGAAAATAGACTTTCGAAAAATTAATCTTCAAAAGATCGGCTTTTTCGCCGTGTTTGCTATGGCCTTGGCTTATGGCGGAACGCCGCAACATTATGTGCTGGCGCAGTCGTTGCCGCCTATCCCAGGCCTTCCAGACGACCCCCCATCCGCTGAAAATCTTGGAGGTGGGGGGAGCTGTAATAGCGGAACGCCAGCCCCTGAAATTGTAGATTTATTTGACAAAATGTATGATTCGGAAAAATTTCGATCTGAGCAATTTCGTGATCAACCTGCAACATCTCAAGAAGGCTATTCTGAATATGCTGGGTTAGATGGTATGTCGCGCATGTTTCAGCTTACTGGCGATCAGAGATATATAGATAGAGCTGTTGATGTTGCTATGAATTATATCAATACTGGAACACCTTGGCAAAATGGATATGTAGGATGGTACCAAGATGACGGGCGTTTTTACCCAGAATTAAAAAATGTATTCAACAAAGACCATTATGAATGGCGCGCTGCTATGGGCATTGCCTTGGTCGCGCAAGCCCTCCTTAAAAATCCGGCGGCCGATACGACCAATGCCTTGCCAAAAATCACCGAGTATTTAGAAAAGCAAGTTTATGAAAAATGGTCGTGTGACAATCCAAACCGCCCGATGAGTAGCGATATCTATAGAAGCTGTATCCAAGGAACAACTTCTATGCATATGGCGAGCCGGGTCGGAGTATTTGTACAGACACTACATATGATCACTGGTGATCCAAAATATCTAAATTTTTTGAATACGCATAGCCGTGGCGTAGCGGAGACAATAAACCGTAATTCGAACGGATCCACCACGAACTGGCGGCCTAGAATGTGGGATAGCTCAGGAGGTGATGCTTCAGATGACCTTTCTCACGCGCAAGATGTGGTTGTATTTATGGTGAATGCCTATGAAAACGGCTATGACCTTGGCGGTGAATTGGATATAAACACCATAACGTTATTGGTTAATACTTTTAAAGATGTAATTTATGCTGGAGATCAACCGACATTTTTTGTGGACGGTAGCCCGATGGGTACCTATGGTTTTACAAGCAATGAATATTTTGTACAAAATCAAATTTGGGGTTGGGCACCCTTAGCACAATTTGACCAAGAATTAAGCAACAAACTATGGGAAAGAGCTTTAAGCCACCCAAGTTTAACTACTACCAACTACCGTCTCGAGGTCAGACTCCAATACTTAGCTTATCTCGCAGGATCACTCTGTCCCCTCTCTCTCACTCTTTTGGAGGAAGAATTAGAGGCAGATTTTGTCGATCTCAGAAAATTTCTTGTAGAAGACATTTGGAGCGATAATGTTTTGCC
>JBBKXA010000100.1:0-10405 GCA_037969235.1 Bdellovibrionales bacterium
ATACAAGCAAATGGGTGGATCAGTGTACCCTGCCCGACTTCGGTGTTGCCTTCTATTACGACATGAGATTTTAGCACGACGTCCTCGTGCAGCTTAACACCCTCGCCGACTACGCAAAATGGTCCTATTTCGACATTATTTGCAATTTGCGCATTGGGAGAAATAATGGCGGATGGGTGGATCGCTTGTTTTGACATGATTTTATATTAGAAAACCCTTGGCTTGATTACAAATCACGGATTGTTGCGCCGCGTTACAGACAAAATGTTCTTGTTGTGTTCTTTTTGGTGTGATAGGTTTGGATCTTCACAGTATTTTAGAAAGGACACCACACGATTATGCGTGCAGAAACGGAATTAAAGTGGTTGTTTTTGGATCTGAATAGCTATTTCGCGAGTGTAGAGCAACAAGAGCATCCGCATTTGCGCGGCAAACCTGTGGCGGTCGTACCGACGATGACGGACGCGACTTGTGCTATTGCTGCATCTTATGAAGCAAAAGCCTATGGCATTAAAACAGGCACAAAGATTTATGAGGCAAAGGAGATGTGTCCGAATTTAACGTGTATACAGGCGCGTCACGATGTATATGTCGAATATCATCACCGCATTATCGAAGCATTCGAGAAATTTGCGCCGGTGCATAAGGTGTGTTCGATTGATGAATTCTCGAGCTCTTTATGCTCGTCGTTAAGACAAGAGGCCGATATCATCCCTTTTGTGCAGGCGATAAAGGCCGGTATACGTAAAGATGTCGGCGAAAGTATTCGGTGTTCGATTGGGATTGGGCCAAATGCATTATTGGCCAAAATGGCGACCGATATGCAGAAGCCTGATGGGTTGGTGATTTTGCATCCTCAACATTTGCGGCAGAAGTTATTGCCATTGAAGTTGCGGGATATTCCGGGTGTAGGAGTGAATATGGAGCGGCGACTCAATCGGGCGGGCGTGTATACGATGGAAGAGTTATTGAATTTATCGCCGAAACATGCGCGAAAGATTTGGAGCAGTGTACAGGGGGAGCGGATTTGGTATTGGCTTCATGGGTATGATTTTGAAATGCCGCCGACGCAAAAAAGTATGGTTGGCCATTCGCGGGTGCTTGATCCTGCTTTGCGTGCGCCTGAGCAAACAAAACAGATGGCGCGGCAATTATTGATCAAAGCCACGTACAGGTTACGACAGCAGAATTTATTTGCTGGGCGTTTGATTTTGGGATTGCGTACGGTTGAGGGGCGTAAATGGAGCCGTGAGTTTACCCTGCCCGTTCCCGCCAATGACCAAATCACGTTGTTGCATTGGTTGGAGGAATTATGGCGTATTGCGGAGCATGATATTATGGGAGATCCGTTAAGGGGCGGCGGGCCGCGTGTTCAATTTATAAAGGTTTCAACATTGTTGATGAATTTACAGAGTAGCCAAAATATTACGCATGATTTATTTGCCAAGCCAATTGCGCCTATTGCGCAGAAAACTCTTAAACATCGTGCATTGGCGGAGGCTCTTGATGCGCTGCAAAGGCGTTATAAGTGTGAAATGGTTGCTTTTGGCGTGCCGCCGAAGACTAAAGGTGGGCATGTGGGGACAAAGATCGCCTTTAACCGTGTGCCAAAACGGGATGAGTTTTGGAGTTAATTGCATAGATTTTTTTATTTATCGGCGATCATTGCGCTGAAGGCGGCTTCTGCGCATACCGCCCCATCGACTTTGGCTTCGCCTTTAAATTTCCACACATTACCGCGGGATTTTGTACGGGTTACGTGAATATGCATGCTGTCGCCTGGTGTTACAGGTTTGCGGAAGCGGGCATTTTCAATGGTCATGAAATAGACCACTTTGCCTTCCGCGGCGGCGCCCAATGATTCGACAGCAACCAAAGCGGCAGTTTGTGCCATGGCTTCGACGATCAAAACGCCGGGCATAACGGGGAAGTTGGGGAAGTGCCCTTGGAAATGCGGCTCATTCATTGTTACATTTTTTAAGGCTACAGCGCTTTCGCCCGGCACGAGTTCCAAAACACGATCCACCAAAAGCAGCGGATAGCGGTGCGGGATCATTTCCATGATGCGGTTTATATCGAATGACATACTCATATTTTTATCGTCCGTAAATATTTTTTAGTAAGTTAAGTATTAATCTACGCTTTTATTGTTTTTAATCAAGCGTTTCAAATATGCAACTTGTTTCATGAATTGCTTCATAGGCATCGCGGGATAACCCATTTGGGATTCGCCGGCTGGGATGTCGCGCATAATACCAGATTGCGCCGCGACTTGGGCGCCCGTGCCGATGTTTAAATGTCCTGCTACGCCGACTTGTCCGCCGAGGGCAACGTAATCGCCGATGACAGTGCTGCCCGAAATTCCGACTTGTGAGACAATAATGCAGCCTTTGCCAATTTTTACATTGTGGCCGATTTGCACCAGATTATCGATCCATGTGCCCTGCCCGATTGTTGTATCTGGTCCTGCGCCGCGATCGATGGTTGTGTTGGCACCGATTTCGACATGCTCGGCGATTATCACGCGACCAAGTTGTGGGACTTTGACGAACCCTGATGGGTCAATGGCGAAGCCGAAACCATCTTGGCCGATGCGTGCGCCCGTATAAATTCGTGAATGTGCGCCGATTTCGCAATGTGATAATGTGGCGTTCACGCCAATTCTCACTTGTTCACCAAGTTTAACACCCTGCCCGATGACTGCGTTTTCTTCGATCCAGCAGCCGTCGGCGATTGATGCGTTAGATTTTATGATTGCCCCCGCTTCGATGACGCAGTTTTTCCCGATTAATGCGTCGGGGTGAATAATTGCATGAGGCGAAATTGATGCTTCAGGTTTTGGATCGGGGTAAAATATTTGCGCAGTTTGGGCGTAGGCTTTGTAAGGTTTAGGCGTAAGAAGGAGGTTTACGCCTTTAGGCGCGAGGGATTGCATATCAGGGTGTATGAAACATGCGCCTGCTTTGGTTTTTGCAAAATGGCCTTTGTATTTAATATTGTCAAGAAAACTAAGCTCATCGTCCTTTGCGGTATCGAGCGGCGCGACATCATTTATGGTTTGATCGCCGTTGCCGATGAGCGTCGCACCAGATTTTTTTGCTATGTCTCTCAGCGTTATAGGCGCAGGAGTGAGGAAAAATTTGGAATCAGCCATGCGTTATTTCTTTTGCTCGTGGAGTTTTAATGGTATTTGCGAGATGCTTTCATTTAGGCGCTTGAGTGTTTCCTGCGTGATATCGAGAGATTTTTCACCTGTAATCACATTTTTATTAGAGATCACCAGTTCGTAACCTTTTTCATTTGCGATTTGCTGGACGATAACAGTGAGTTGATCTCGCAGTTGATTCATCGCAGCGTTATATGATTCTTCGAGTATTCGTTTTTTGTCTTGCGCCTTTTTTCGTGTTTCGAGGAGTGCTGTTTCATAGGCGCGGCGCTTTATGGCGAAGTCTTCAGGTTTTAGGGTCTTGCGTTGTTCGCCAAGCGTTTTTTCCTCTTTGCGTAATTTTTGTTCGGCATCGGAGATGTCCTTAAGAAACGTGCCGCGAAGATCTGTGCGTTGTTGCTCAATATTTTTTGCGGCAACTGCGTTATCGAGAACATAAAAAACATCAACAACACCGATTGAGCTGGCGGCTAGCACGGGAAATGAAGAGATCGAACATGCCACGAATACAGCAATAAGTAGTAAGGTACGCATTGTTGTTTTCGATCTTTCTAGAACCGCGTTCCAAAATTAAAGCGGAACACTTCTTCTTCATCATAATCTTCGCTTGTGATTGGGAGAGCCACATCAGCGCGAACAGGCCCCAGTGGTGAGCGCCATGAAATACCGACACCCGCTGAGGTGCGAATACTTGAGGAGTCTCGGATTTCAGGGCCAGTGTCATCAAGATTTGTAAGAGAGCCAATATCTGTAAACGCGTGACCTAAAATGCCGAGATCTTCGGGCAGACCGATGGGGAATGAGGCTTCTGCGCTCCCTCGATAAAAGAGCTGCCCGCCAAGTGCATCATTAGTGCTGATATCACGAGGGCCTACACCGCCACTTTGGAAACCACGCAAGGTGTTACCGCCGAGGCTGAAGCGTTCATTAATTTTAACGTCGGTATCACCGTAGCCTTCGATAGCTCCGACTTCACCTAAAACATTTAAGACAACTTGGTCGGCAACAGGGTAATAATAAGATGCCCCTGTTTTGCCTGATACATATTTGGCATCGCCGCCTAGCCCTGCGACTTCAGCATCAAGCCATAACAATGTTCCGTCAGTTGGGAAAATCGTGCTGTCGCGTGTATCGTAGGTTGTACGTTGCGATACAGCCGATGTATCGCGCTCACCTTCTTGGTCGCGGATAAAACGCGATGCATCGCTTTGTACGTCTGCAATTTCATTGCGCTCTATACGATAGCGTAGCGTTTGACGCCAATTTTCAGAAAGTGGATAACCAACGCGTAATGCGCCACCTGATCGACGTTGATCGTAAGAACTCTCATCTTGAAGATCACGGGTCACATGGAACACGTCAAATCCTGCGGATACATCGCGGTCAAGGAAGTATGGCTCAGTGAAGCTTAAGTCGACTTGAGTGCGTTCGCCAGCTAGCACAGTGGACAAGCTTAAATCCTGTCCTTTGCCCAACAAGTTGCGTTCGCGGATACGGAAGTCTGCCAATGGACCGTCGCTGGTTGAAAAGCCTGCTCCTACTGATATTTCACCTGTGGACTTTTCAGCCACGTCAACTTCGAGAACAGTTTTATCAGGCGCTGAACCAGGTTTGGATTTCACATCTACAGTTTCAAAATAATCGAGGTTGCGGATATTGCGTTCAGATTTTGCCAATTTTGTTTTGCTGTACGGGTCACCTTCGACCAATTCAAATTCACGGCGTACAACTTTGTCTAATGTTCTTGCATTACCATTCACATCAATGCGTTCTACGAAAACGCGTGGTGTTTCGTCGATATTAAAAGCGATATCAACGGTTTGGGCATCGCTGTTGCGTTTGATATCTGGGCGTACATCAACGAATGCATATTGCAAGTCCCCGAGTTTGTTCGTGACCGCGTCAATGCTTTCTTGGACTTGGTCGGCGTTATACCATTTGCCGCTTTTGATGTTAATTTCAGGGCGAAGCACAGCCGCGTCAAAATTACGGAGCGCGGAATTAATTTTCACTTTGCCAACGCGGTAGCGCGCGCCTTCGGATAGGGTCATTGTGATATAGAAGCGGTCACGTTCATCGGACAATTCTGGTGCAGTGGATAGGATTTGGAAGTCGGCATAGCCTTGGGAGAGGTAGAAACGACGTAATAACTCTTGGTCAAATGCTAAGCGGTCCGGGTCATAGCGGTCATCATTTGCAATGAAGCGGTACCATGCAGATTCTTTGGTTGTAATTTCGCTACGAAGGCGATCATCATCGAATTTTTTGTTACCGACAAAGCGAATAGATTCGACTTTTGTTACATCGCCCTCTTCTATTTCGAAAACGAGATCTACCCGGTTTTGATCAAGTTCGATAATTTTGGGTTCAATACTGACTGAAAAACGGCCATTGCGGCGATAGATTTGATAAAGCCTAGAGACTTCAGATTGTACGCGTGTACGTGTAAAAACTTGGCGTGGACGCATTTGAATTTCAGAAAGCAAGGCATCGTCTTTAATTGCATCATTGCCTTCGAATGCAATTTGGTTGATGACGGGGTTTTCAACGACCTCAACCAGAAGCGCGCTGCCTTGTTGGGAAAGGGTTACATCGGCGAATAATCCAGTGGCGAACAAGCTTTTTAGGCCTGCGTCCAATGTTTCGCGAGTCATCGGGTCTCCGACTTTAAGATCTAGATATGATTTTACGGTTGCAGGCTCAATGCGTTCAACACCCTGAATTTGAATATCGCGGATTAATGCTTGTTCCTGCGCATTTGCGGTGAGAGGAAGCATAAGCAAACATGAGAGGATGCTTAAGAAAACAACGTTTAAGGCGCGGGCGGAAGAAAATTTCATTAGGAATCACCGTGTGTAATTTACATTTTTCAGGTGAATCTTATCGGATCATCAAGCAAAAGACAACACACGGATTACGCACGAAACATATAAAATTTAAGTTTTTAAGGCGTTGGTTTTATACACCTTAAGCTTCAGGCAGTATCAATTGCAATATGTCATTGAGGTTGGCGAAGGCCATCAATCCGATCAAAAACACAAACCCAACGCGGAAGGCATATTCTTGAATACGTTCGGGTATTGGGCGGCGCAAGATGACTTCGAATAAATAAAACATCAAATGCCCACCATCGAGCATTGGGATCGGGAAGAGGTTAATCAGACCGAGGTTAATGGACAACAATGCGGTGAACATAATGAGGGCAATTATGCCTTGCTGTGCCATATCACCAGCCAATGCCCCAATACGGATCAAGCCGCCAAGTTCTGTTGCGCTGCGTGTACCAGTCACCATTTGTGCCAAGGCTTCAAATGTGCCTCGTGTGATGACCCAACATTGTTCGACGGCTTCTAAAAATGCTGTCGGCAGAGGGTGTTTGATAAACTCATTTGCGTCGCCATTGGATAGGTACAAGAATTGAGATTCTTCGGCATCAGGCTGGCTAATGAATTTGTTAAATTCCAACGTTGGCTTGATATTTAAGCTTTCGTTCATCTCGCCATTTACCATTTTGATATTAAAACGCTGTCCCATTTTTGCGATAAGCGTGGCGCGGGCATCATTTTCATCTACCATCGCTTTGCCATCAATTTCTTTGATTGTGCTTATCTGTAAGGCGTGGCGCGGGCTAATTAACCCAAGAACACCGCGACTTTGTTTAAAGCCAAAGCGGTCACTTTGTGTTATTTTTTCAGGAGAGGCGTATAAATCAATGGTTTGGCCGTCACGCTCTAACACAAAATGGCGCTTTTCATCCAGCGCAATCATCATTTCACGACGGATATCTTCGAATGTTGTGATTGTTTTACCGTCAATAGACATAACTTTATCATGCGATTGAAAGCCTTGTTTGTCGGCTGCTGAATCGACAATTATGGCTGCGGCGACAGGAGGGGTTACGGGTTGGCCGTTAAAAGCAAACAATCCCGTGAGCAACAGAGCGGCGAAGATATAGTTGATGGCGGGACCAGCAATGACAATAGCGGCGCGTTTCCATACGGGCTGCGCGAAAAAGGCTTGACTTTTTTCATGTTCGGTAAAGGGCCTGACGTCTCCGCCCTCGCCTTCAACGCCTTTTTCGTGACCTGCGCTGGCGGGATCAACATCGCCGAATAATTTCACGTATCCCCCCAATGGGATTAACGAAAATTTCCAACGCGTGCCATCTTTGGCTGTACGTCCGAATAACTCCTTACCGAAACCGATGGAAAACACTTCTACTTTTACACCGCACATGCGCGCAACGATATAATGCCCCCATTCATGCACGAATACTAATATACTTAGAACGAGGATAAACGAACCACCGTAAAACCAGAGATTTCCACCGAAGGTCTGGAATATTTCAAAAAAGTTCATATGCTATGGCTTTCGTTTTTGATGCTGCTGTTGTGTTATATTATTTATATAATTCTGCGCACGGGTTTTGACAGTATTATCCGCGCTTTCTATTGAAATAAGATCAAATGGATCATACTGCGGAATATCTTCAAGTGCGTAGATTATAATATCGATGATAGCGGGAAAATCTATAGCTTTGTTTAAAAAAGCGTCTACGGCGACTTCGTTTGCGGCATTTAATGTGAGGCAGGCGGGGGCGCCTTTGTTTAAACATTCATATGCTATGGCGAGCGCAGGGAATTTGTCAAGGTCAGGGGGTTGAAAGTTGAGTTGCATTAAGGCGGTAAGGTCGAGGCGTTTGCCGGGCGTTTTCATGCGATCGGGATAGGCCAAGGCGTAAGCGATTGGTGTACGCATGTCGCTGGCGCCCATTTGCGCAAGAATTGAGCCATCGTTATATTCTACCATCGAGTGTACTACTGATTGTGGATGGATGATTACGTCGATTTGGTTTGGTGACATATCAAATAGTATATGCGCCTCAATGACTTCCAGAGCTTTGTTCATCATGCTTGCGCTATCGACGGAGATTTTGGCGCCCATATCCCAATTGGGGTGATTGACGGCTTGTTCGGGCGTGGCGGTGGCGATGTCTTTGGCGCTCCAGTATAGAAATGGCCCGCCTGATGCGGTGAGGATTATGCGTTCGATATTTGATTTTTGCACGGGATCGAAGACCTGAAAGATGGCGTTATGTTCGCTGTCTATCGGCAGGAGCGTACAGTTGTGATCTTTTGCCATTTTCATGACCAGTGCGCCTGCTGCGACGAGAGGTTCTTTGTTGGCGATGGCGACGGATTTTGAATTTTTTATGGCGTGCAGTAAGGGCGCTAGGCCTGCTATGCCTGATATGCCCGCTATGGTTATGTCCGTGTTTGGTTTAATGGCTTCGCGGAGCGCGGATTGCCCTGCGGCGGTTTTGGTTTTAGTGCCTTTGAGTGCGCATTCGAGAGCATTTTTGTGTTCGGCGTTGCCGATTACGGCGTATTGTACGTTTAAATCGCGGGCGATTTGCGCCAGCTTATCGACATTCTCATTTGCAGTGATGGTGCAGACTTCGAATTGATTGGGCGCAGAGAGAATGATATCGACGGTGCTTTGGCCGATTGATCCCGTTACGCCGAGGATAGAAATTTTTTTGCGCGTCATGTTTTTAGACGCCAAAGGAGAAGAAGGAATATATCATATAAAATACGGGCGCGGCCATGAGCATAGAATCAACGCGGTCCAACAAGCCACCATGCCCGGGGATGATTGTGCCCGTATCTTTAACGCCTGCCATGCGTTTGATTTTGGATTCGAGAAGATCTCCCGCCTGCCCGACTATGCCAACGATTACGCCAATCACACCAGCAAACAAAATGGGGACGATTGAAAATTCGAATTGCGGGTTGACGATCATGCTTACGGTGAAAAAGATCATCCCAACGATTGCGGAGATTACGGCGCCGCCAACAAAGCCAGATATGGTTTTATTCGGACTGATGCTGGGCGCTAAGCGTTTTCCGCCGATGATTTGCCCGCAGAAAAATGCGCCGATATCGGCTGACCAGACCATGAGCAAGAACATGATGCTGCTGCCCACGCCGTAATATTCGCGGATCATGACGCATGCGCCGAAGCCAATGAGCAGATATACAGCGCCCCATGCCGAGTGGAATAATGCGCCGCGTGTATGGCGTGCGATATATACCCATTCATAGGCCGTGATTGCCGCGAGGATTGCCAACATAATATAAAACGGCCAACCGCCGACAATAACAATGTAAATGACAACAGGAATAAGAACGAGAGCCGATAAAATTCGTGTCCTTAGAGCTTTCATATCCATTTTAGACATATTCAGACCTTTTTCGATTTAGATTTGGCGGTTTTTACTCCGCCATAGCGACGATCACGTTTGGTGTATTCTTCTATGGCTTGCGCCAATTCCGTTTTATCGAAATCTGGCCAGAGCGTTTCGGTGAACACCATTTCGCTGTAAGCACATTGCCACAGGAGGAAGTTTGAAATGCGTTGTTCGCCGCTGGTGCGGATAAGGAGATCGGGGTCGGGGATTCCTTCGGTCATAAGGAAGCCGGGGAATTGTGCTTCGATTGTTTCAAATTCAAGTTTTTGATGAAGATGCGCTTGGTGCAGACGATGGACGGCATGAAGGATATCGTTACGGCCGCCGTAATTGAGCGCGATAATAACCGTGATCGCGCTATTTTCTTCGGTCAATTTTTCAGCATTTTCGATCATGCGAACGATATCGGCGTCGAGCATTTCCCGATCACCTATTACACGAAGGCGCGCGTTATTTTTATGAAGCTCCGCGGTTTCACTGCGTAAGTAGTAGCGCAGAAGATTCATGAGGTCTTTGATTTCCGTTTTTGGTCTGCGCCAGTTTTCAGAGGAGAAACCGAATAACGTGAGATATTGGACGCCCAGCTCCGCGGCATCTTTTACGACGCGTCGTGCACTTTCCGCCCCTTGCTTATGTCCGGCTGTTCGCGGCAATCCCCGCGCATTCGCCCAACGGCCATTGCCGTCCATTATTATGGCGACGTGTTTAGGTGATTGAATGTTGGGCTGGGATGTAGGAATGTTATTCACTGTGCTTATACCCCAATTTCTTGTGCAAGATTTCAAGATTCTCAACACTCAAATTAAATTCATTTTCTTCGCATAGTTGTTCGTAATAAATGGGTGCATTACTATAGTCTTCTTTATTACTACTTTCAAAATTATCCCCCTTTAAAAGATAAACCCTAGCCACAGGTGGTGAATCAACTTGAGTTTCGTAAGCGGAGTTATTTTTAGAAAGGCATTTGCCAGTATCATTTATAAAAGGGC
>JBBKXA010000101.1:0-4928 GCA_037969235.1 Bdellovibrionales bacterium
ATAATATCCCTGTTTTATAAATGAATTTATATCCATATGTCATCTTATGTTGGTATAAGTCAATAGCTTATATAAAATGTTGCTTAAGGCTTATCCACCACCGCGCAAGTCAATTCGCATTTCGCGACCATTTTGCCTGCATCATCATGCACGCCTATATCCCACACATGCTTACTGCGTCCGATATGGACGGGGGAGCATGTGGCGGTGATGTGGCCGCTGCGGACGGGGCGGAGGTGGTTAACATTAATTTGTGATCCAACGGCGTTTTTTTTATCCAGATCAATACACATGAGGGAGGCAAAACTCCCCACCGTTTCGGCGAGCACACAAGTCGCGCCGCCATGCAATATGCCGTGAATTTGGTGTGTGCGTTTATCAACGGGTATGCGCGCCTTGATAAAATCTTCGCCGACTTCGATAAATTCCAGCCCCAAATGCTGGAGGATATTTTCGTGTGTCACCAGCGAGAGTAAATCGTCAGTTGTATATTTTTTGAACCAGATCATGAGCAATATGATAGCCTTAAGCCATGGGAATCGAAAGCGAAATCACCAAAGAAATTAAGGCGCATTATAAAAGCCATATATCGGATAATGACCAGTTGCATATTGGAGGCTTGGGCGCTGTTAAATATCTTGCTGAGAAAATGCGTTTAAAGCCAGATCAATCGCTTTTGGATTTGGGGTGCGGACTTGGCGGGCCAGCGCGGTATTTTGCCAATGCATATGATATGGATGTTACAGGGGTGGATCTATCGCCTGATTTTATAGAGTGCGCAAAAAACATAGATACAATACGAAGCGTATCTTTTATTGAGGGGGGTGTTCACGATCTACCTTTTGAAAATGAAACGTTTCATAATGCTGCATGTATTCATGTGGGGATGAATATTGTTGATAAGGCGGCTATGTATATAGAAGCCGCGAGAGTATTAAAACGCAACGCGCAGTTTGCAATTTATGATGTGATGGCATTGGATAAAGTGAGTGAAATGCGTTTTGCTGTGCCGTGGGCGGAGACGCCGCACACCAGTTTTTTAGCTACGCCGGATGATGTGCAACGCGATCTGCGCGCTGCGGGGTTTGAGGTTTCTTATGTCGAAGATTGCCGTGATTTTGCGATTTCTTCTCTGACCCAAGCTTTGCCTTTAACGCCGGAAAGTAAGAAAACGGCGCGTGAGAATTTGCTTAATAATATTAAGAATAATTGCTGTGCGCCTTTTATAATTATCGCTGAAAAGCGCAGTTAAAAACGTTATGCTTTAAAATAAAAAGGGAATCACTATGTCACATTCGTCCGACCCCATTGTTATTGTTTCTGCCGCTCGCACGCCGCTTGGCGGGTTTCAAGGGATGTTTTCGCCGCTGACTTGTGCGGAGCTTGGCGCGGCGGCAATTAAGGCGGCGCTATCGCGTAGCTCACTTTCTGGCGAGGACATTGATGATGTGATTATGGGCTGCGTCCTCCCTGCTGGTCAAGGCCAGGCGCCGGCCCGTCAAGCCGCACTTGGCGCAGGATTGCCGCAAAGTGTTGGCGCGACGACGATCAATAAAATGTGCGGTTCGGGCTTGAAAGCCGTGATGATGGCGCATGATGAAATTCTTAGCGGCTCTCACAACATTATGATCGCTGGAGGGATGGAAAGCATGACCAACGCGCCTTATTTGTTGCCGAATGCGCGCGATGGGATGCGGATGGGGCACGGCGTTGTCCAGGATCACATGTTCCTTGATGGGCTTGAAGATGCATATAATCGTGGCACGCTGATGGGCTCATTCGCCGAAGATTGTGCAAGCCATTATAATTTCACCCGCGAAGTGCAAGACGAATTTGCCATCGGCTCACTCACAAAATCGCAAAACGCTATTCAAAACGGCAGTTTTGCATCCGAAATCACGCCCGTTACGGTGAAAACTCGTAAGAGCGAAGATGTGATTGATACCGATGAGCAACCGCATAAGGCGCGTCCCGATAAAATCCCGACGCTTAAGCCTGCCTTTGCCAAAGATGGCACAGTCACCGCGGCTAATGCTAGCTCAATCTCCGATGGCGCGGCGGCGCTCACGTTGATGCGTCGAAGTGAGGCCGATAAACGCGGTCTTAAGCCCCTCGCCACAATTTGCGCACACACCACCCACGCCCATGAGCCAGAGTGGTTTTCCACCGCTCCCGTGGGCGCGCTTAAAAAACTCTCCGAAAAAACGGGTTGGGATTTAAAAGACGTCGATTTATTCGAAATTAACGAAGCTTTCGCGGTGGTGACAATGGCGGCGATGAAAGATCTAGACCTCCCCACCGATAAGGTCAATATCAACGGCGGCGCTTGCGCCCTCGGCCATCCCATCGGCGCATCGGGCGCACGGATTTTGGTCACGCTGTTAGCTGCGCTGGAAAAACACGACCTTAAAAAAGGCATGGCGACATTATGTATCGGTGGTGGTGAAGCGGTTGCGTTGGCAGTGGAGCGGGGATGAATTTAAATTTGGTGATCAGTTAAATCGACCCCAAATGTTGTAGCATGATCTGAATAATGTTCACCTTCTGCCTCTTTATTCTCTAGAGGTGTCATTTCTACAGAATAAATTTGTTCACGCTCTTGTAGCCATAAAACAGCTTTTTCTCCTGAAAAATATCCTGTTTGTGTTTCAAATCCACAATTTTCTGGTTCAGTTGATGTCGGGGTAGCCTTGTCTGTCCAAACATGTGTTAATTTATACGCATCTTGATTGCCAACTAGTGTGGCTTTAGCGTAAATTTCACGAAATCTAGAAGAGGGTTTTACAATTCCAAACATATGTGTGGTTAATAATTTAGGTAAATCTACACTCATAATATTATCCTTTTTGATGATTTATATGTGTGGTCATTAGCTATGTCAAGCGGTCACTGCTTTTAAATATCATCAAGATTAACTAAGATAGCTTCATGATTCTATCCGAAGAAAACACAATGATCCGCGATATGGTGGGCGGCATAGCGCAGGAACACATTGCGGGCGGGGCGGAAACACGCGCAAGCAACGCCACATTTCCGCGTGAACAACTCACCGCTCTTGCCGACCAAGGCATACTTGGCATGCTAGCGCCCGAGGAATTTGGCGGCACGGGCGCGGGTTATCTCAACTTCGTCCTCGCGATGGAGGAAATTGCTGCCGCCGATGGGGCGCTGTCGACTATCCTCAGCGTTCATTCCACCCCTGTGACCACCGCCATTCTTAAATACAGCACCGCCGCGCAAAAATCTCATTGGCTCCCTCAACTCACCAGTGGCGATATCATCGGCGCATTTGCCCTGACCGAAGCGGGCGCGGGATCAGATGCGGCGGCGTTGAAAACGAAGGCTGTTCGTGATGGCGATGAATGGGTGATCAATGGCACGAAACAATTCATCACTTCGGGGCAAAATGGCGGCGTGGTGATTGTGTTTGCGGTGACCGACGCGAGCGCTGGCAAGCGCGGCATGAGCGCGTTTATCGTCCCCACCCATTGCGATGGGTATCACGTTACAACAATCGAGAAAAAAATGGGACAGGAATCGAGCGACACTTGTGCGTTAAGTTTCGAAAATATGCGCATTCCGGCTGAAAATTTGCTGGGCGCGGAGGGTGAAGGTTATAAAATTGCGCTTGCGAATTTGGAAGGTGGTCGCCTTGGTATATCCGCGCAAAGTATTGGCATGGCGCGTGCGGCGTATGAATACGCTTTAACTTACGCGGGGGAGCGGGAAAGTTTTGGTAAACCCCTTTACGCTCATCAAGCCGTGTCGTTCAAGCTCGCTGACATGGCCACGCAGATCGAGCTTGCCCGCACCATGCTGCATCATACCGCGAATTTACGCGATCATGATATGCCCTGTACCAAAGAAGCGTGCATGGTTAAACTCTATGCATCCGAGATGGCGGAGCGCGTTATTCACGATGCGCTGCAAATTCTCGGCGGGTATGGATATCTCAAAGACCACCCGATTGAGCGCATCTACCGCGATGCCAGAGTATGCACAATATATGAGGGCACCAGCGACATTCAACGCATGGTGATAGGACGTGAGATTTTGAAAGGTTAATATCATGAATTTAAAAAATATGAGTGCGATTATTACTGGTGGCGCTAGCGGTATGGGGGCGGCGTGTGCGCGGGCATTGGCGGAGCGCGGCGTAAAGGTTGCGCTTTGGGATATGAATTTGGATGCGGCGAAAACGCTCGCCGATGAGCTGGGCGGTGTTGCTTTTGCATGCGATGTGAGTGATGAGCATAGCGTGTCCGATGCCCTTAAAAACACCATCAACGCGCATGGAACGCCGCACATCCTTATCAACTGCGCGGGTGTTTTGATTGGGCAGCGGTTAGTGGGGCGCGAGGGTACGGCGGATTTGACGCATTTTCAAAAAGTGATCAATGTTAATCTGATTGGCACATATAACACGATGCGGTTGTGTGCGGAAGCGATGAGCAAAAGCGAGCCTTATAACGAAGATGGTGCGCGCGGGGTGATTATCAACACTGCATCTATTGCTGCATTCGAGGGGCAAATTGGTCAAGCGGCGTATAGCGCGTCCAAAGGCGGGATTGTTTCCATGACGCTTCCTGCGGCGCGGGAGCTGGCGCAATTTGGCATTCGGGTAATGGCGATTGCGCCGGGCGCCGTTGAAACGCCGATGATGGCGGGCGTCAAAGACGATTATCGCGCGAAAATAGAAAATGCTATCCCTTTTCCGCCGCGTATGGCCAAACCGAAAGAATTTGCAATGTTATGTTTAAATATAGTAGAAAATGATATACTTAATGGTGAGGTCATCCGATTAGACGGCGCGGCAAGGTTGGCGGCAAAATAATTGGTTGTTAATGAAGGGTAATAAAATGAGTTTTGAAACAGATATTGAACCAGATATAAACGAACGTATTGATGCTTTGAAGTTGGCTTTGCTA
>JBBKXA010000102.1:0-6897 GCA_037969235.1 Bdellovibrionales bacterium
CGTGCAACGGCGGCGAAGCAAATGATCAAAGCCAATGCGTAACATTGCTTAAATCAGGAACCCAGCTGGATATATCGCACTTAAACATTAGCGAAGATTTCATTAATAGCGCCAAGCCTGACCGTGAATTACAATTCACCGCGCATTATACGCGCCCTTTACATGCAATCGTTCTAGAAAACTACAACCTCTACGATATGATTCCCGCCGATGATTTTAAACTTGCCCAATAAAAAACCGCCTCGATAAAGGCGGCTCTTAAAACATATTAAATGCACTGTTAATGGAGAATAGCTTTTTCCATGTCATTTCTGTGAATGAGCATCGTGGCATCACTAACACTTGATACAACGGATAACGGCGTACCATCCGCGCCATGCACAACATATTCAGTTTTCCCATTATTGCTTACAGGCTTTATGTACGCAACATCCTGCACCCCAAAACTAAGGAAATCCTGCGGCGTGAGGTTTCTTAAAATATTTGCAGCTTCGTTATCTTTCAAAATCATTCTTTAATGCCCTCTTTTTGATATTCCATTATAACCATAAAACAAGACGAATTACATCAAAATTCGTAATTTTTTTACTAAACGCTTCATTCAATTTAGGTTTTTTTATTTTTATTCTTGGATTCGTCAACATCTATGGCCGTAGACGTATTCTGCCCGCTTTTGCCGCCTTTAATCTCAATTTTCCGCGCTTTTGATTCAGGGAAAACTCGCTCTAGCGCAATGTGAAGTAAACCATTATCAACACTGGCGCCTCGCACTTCAATCCCATCGGCCAATACAAAACTCCGTTGAAATTGGCGCGCCGCTATACCGCGATGCAGAAAAATCCGTTCATTATCATCCACCTCATCAATCTGCTTACCACGAATGGTCAGCTGATTATGCTCAATCTCCACATCCAAATCATTCATTGTAAAACCAGCCACAGCCAACGTTATCCGAAGGCCGCTTTCGCCAATTTGTTCAATATTGTAAGGGGGATAGCTTTCTCCGCTAGTTTTACGCAAGCGATCAAAAGTCTTTTCAATCTCATCAAAACCCAGCAATAACGGGCTGTTAAACAATGTTAATCGTTCACTACTCATGGTTTATACCTCCTCATTTTGAGCGAGCTTTATGTATGCATAGCCCTAAAACAGGCGCTATATATATAAATGTAATGCTATTTTGAGATACGTCAAGGCGCTCGTATCAACGATTAACAAAACCAATATAGAAATTTATATAAAAATCTATTATCATCCCCTCATGACAATAAATGTAATAGCCATAGACGGCCCCGCGGCAAGCGGAAAAGGAACGCTGGGACGCGCGCTTGCCAAAGCATTGCAATTCGACTATCTCGACACTGGTGCGTTATATCGCGCCACAGCGTTTGAACTCCTCAGCACAGGCTTCAGCGCCAAAGACAAAAATGACGCCCGTGATTGCGCCCAGATTTTAGTGCATAAAATTAAAAATGCAGGAGGCGCGCACATTATTTTGGATCACCCCTCCTTGCGCGAAGATAAAGTCGGCCGCGAAGCCAGTATTATCGCTACATATCCAGAGGTACGCGAAGTGCTGGATAACTTTCAAAAAGAATTTGCAAAGCACCCACCAGCAGGCTTCAAAGGTACGGTTTTGGACGGACGTGATATCGGCACAGTAATCTGCCCCGATGCCCCATTAAAATTATTTGTCACCGCAGATGTAGAGATTCGCGCACAAAGACGCGTAAAAGAGTTGCAATCACGTGGGATTTCCTGTAACACTGGCGACGTTTTGAATGACATGCGTGAAAGAGACGCACGGGATGAAAACCGCAAGGACGCCCCGATGAAGGCTGCTAAGGATGCTATAATTATAGATTCCAGCACGCTGAATGCCTCTCAGATGCTTGAAAAAGCTTTGCTTTTGGCAAAGAGAATTTTCTAAAGCATACTTCGCATAATTTTAAAACGTGCCCGCGTTGTGCCTTATACAAAAAAGGATTACAGGCCACGCGTATGGCACTTATTAAACCCTAACGTTAAGAATGGAAATACCAATGGCCAGTGCAGCCGCTAGACTAATAGACAGAGAAGATTCACAAGAATTTGCAGAACTTCTCGCTCAATCCCTTAAAGGACAAGATAAATTCACAGGCAACGTTGTCAAAGGCACCGTTATCGCAATTATTGACGATTTTGCTCTCGTTGATGTTGGCCTGAAATCGGAAGGCCGTGTGCCTTTGCGTGAATTTTCCAAACCCGGTGAAGAAAGCGAACTCAAAGCCGGCGACGTCGTCGAAGTATTCGTCGAACGCATGGAAAACAAAGAAGGCGAATCTGTCCTTTCACGCGAAAAAGCTCGTCGTGAAGAAGCATGGATCGAACTTGAACAATCTTGCGAGAAAGAAGAACGCGTTACAGGAATCATCTTTGGTCGCGTCAAAGGTGGCTTTACCGTTGATCTTGGCGGCGCTGTGGCATTCTTGCCTGGCTCACAAGTCGACATTCGCCCCGTGCGCGATGTCACACCATTGATGGACACACCACAACCTTTCATGATCCTCAAAATGGACCGCGCTCGTGGCAACATTGTTGTTTCTCGCCGCGCCGTTCTTGAAGAAAGCCGTGAAGAAGCCCGTTCAGACCTCATGGACAACCTCAAAGAAGGTCAAGTCCTACAAGGTGTGGTTAAAAACATCACCGATTACGGTGCTTTCGTTGATCTTGGCGGCGTAGATGGCTTACTTCATGTGACCGACATTTCTTGGAAACGCGTAAACCACCCATCTGAAGCCTTGAATGTCGGCGATACAATCGACGTGCAAGTCATCCGCTTCAACGAAGAAAACCAACGCATCTCTCTTGGTATGAAACAACTCGAAGCTGATCCTTGGAACGACATCGCATTGAAATATGCTGTGGGTTCTAAACTCAAAGGCCGCATCACAAACATCGCTGATTACGGCGCATTTGTTGAGCTCGAAGACGGCATCGAAGGTTTAGTACACATTTCCGAAATGTCATGGACCAAGAAAAACGTTCACCCTGGTAAAATCGTTTCTACATCCGAAGAAGTAGAAGTTATGGTTTTGGAAGTGGACGAAGACAAACGTCGTATCTCTCTCGGCTTGAAACAGTGTCAAGAAAACCCATGGAATGATTTTGCCGAAAAACGCAAAGTCGGCGAAGAATTTGAAGGCGAAATCCGCAACATCACTGAATTTGGTTTGTTTGTTGGTCTTGACGAAGATATCGACGGTATGGTTCACCTGTCCGACGTTTCTTGGGAAGATGAAAGCGAAGACGTTTTGAAAAACTTCACCACCGGCGATAAAGTCAAAGTGAAAATCCTCGAAATCGACGCGGACAAAGAACGTGTAGCTTTGGGCATCAAACAATTGACTGATGATCCATTCAAAGGCGCAATGGATGGCGTGAAAAAAGGCGCGGTTGTCACATGTACAATCACCGCAATCACACCCGGCGGCGTAGAAGTATCTGTCAATGACAACCTTAAAGGCTTCATCAAAAAAGCTGAATTGTCACGCGAACGCTCAGAACAACGCCCTGACCGCTTTGCCGTGGATGAAAAAGTCGATGCAAAAATCGTATCTGTCGAAGGAAAATCACGTCAACTGAACTTGTCAATCAAAGCCCGCGAGCTTGATGAAGACAAGCAAGCGATGAAAGAATTCGGCTCAACCGAATCCGGTGCATCCTTGGGTGACATTCTTGGCGCAGCATTGAAAGACAGTGAAGGCGCAGGCGCTAAAGCATCTGCAAAACCAGCCGCGAAAAAGGCCGCTCCTAAAGCGGAAACTGCAAAAAAAGCAGCCCCTAAAAAAGAAGCAGCGAAAAAAGACGACAAGAAAACAGACGACGCCGCAGAAGATTAAAACCAAAATTAATCTTTAACGAAATCATAGTATTTAAAAAGCCGAGCATAATTGTTCGGCTTTTTTTGCTTAACACTTGAAAAAATTGCGGTTTTTCTTGACGACACCACAGAATTTAAGGCACTGTAGAATCATTGAAAAATGATATTGCTCAATGAAAAGAACGCTCTATATCTATATAAAAGGAAATGAAGCGATGACTAAATCAGAATTAATCCAGCGGCTCGCCGAACGCAACCCGCATTTATATCAACGCGATGTTGAAAAAATCGTTGATACAATTTTCGAAGAAATATCCTCAGCACTTGCGCATGGTGATCGGGTCGAACTTCGCGGTTTTGGCGCATTTTCGGTCAAGCACCGCGAAGCTCGCACTGGCCGCAACCCCCGCACAGGCGAAAGCGTCCACGTAGAAGCCAAGCGCTTGCCATTTTTCAAAACCGGTAAAGGTCTTCGCGAGCGCCTTAACGAAGACGCATAGACGGCTAGGGTATGGGCTTTTTTCGCGCAATCATCGGCTTTATCTTCGCCATAGCGATGGCGGCATTTGCAGTATCCAATCGCCAAAGCGTTGAATTTGTCTACAGCCCCGTTCACACCGCCCTTGAATTACCGCTCTATCTCATTGCGCTTTTATTCATGGTGGTGGGCTTTATTTTTGGCGGAATAGTCGTTTGGTTCAACGCAGGCACCGTGCGCCGCACCAAACGGGCCCAGCGCAAAACCATAAAACAACTCGAAAAAGAGATTAAAGTCCTCGAATCAAAAACGGCGGATTTTCCGGTACAACCTAAAAATCGTGGCATTACCGATCTTTTGCCAAAAAGATCACAACCAAAAGATGACGAACTCGATATCAACACGGCGGCGTAACCCATGCCCCATCAACCAAAAATTTTCTGCGCCCTTGACACCAGCGACCTCAACCAAGCCGTAAAATGGGCACGCGAAATTGGCGCTGTGACAGGCGCGCTCAAAGTCGGGATGGAATTCGTCAACAGCTTCGGCCCCCAAGGGATAGAGGCAGTGATAAATGCCAGCCCCGATGCACAATTATTCATCGACCTTAAATTTCATGATATTCCTAACACTGTCGCAGGCGCGGTGCGCACAACATGCGCTCGTTTCGCGCCAACCTATATCAACGTCCATGCCGCTGGGGGTGCAGATATGATGCGCGCCGCCAAGGATGCATGCGGCAATAAAACCAAACTTCTTGCTGTGACTATTCTCACCTCTCTCAACGAAGCCGCCCTCACCGAAGACGGCTATGAAAGCGGCCTCCAAAACCGCGTTGTCCAAATGGCGAATTTGACCGAGCAATGCGGGCTTGACGGCGTTGTGTGCTCCTCGCATGAAATTGCATTAATCCGCGAAGCTTACGGCAGCTCCTTCGAAACCATGGTGCCCGGCATCCGACCTATCGGAAGCAATCAGAGCGACCAATCACGCATCATGACCCCACAAGAAGCAATGCAAGCAGGCGCCACCAACCTCGTCATAGGCCGCCCCATTACGGAAGCAAGCGATCCCGTTAAAGCCGCGAGAGATATACTGAAAAGTCTTGGCGAATGAGATTAGAACCCACTAATCGCGTTTTTCAAACTATAGCAAATTGCCTCAATTATACCGCGACTAATTTGGATGTGTTTTTCAAAATACTCAAAACTCTTTCACCTTACATTTTTTTATTCCTCTTCCTCAAATCCATCCTGATTAATTATAATTTTCATTACGTAGGATTATTAATATCACTATTTTATTTTTACTTAACATCATGCATTATTATTACGTGGCATCGCGTTGTTATAAATGGCGCTGACAATTTCATAGCAATGCACCCATTAAAACCAAAAATAAATGAAATTACTTTTATCGTAATGGAGGTTTTAATATTACTTGGCAGCCTAGCAATTGCACTCCTGCCGCTATGGCTAGCCGCCATAACAGGGCAACACACTTTGGTAATATTATTTTTTATTACAATCCCATTAGCCCTCTATATAAGCTGGAAATTGATATTTTATTTTCCCGCAAAAGCAACCAACAACACCATGACCTTAAAACAATCTTATAATTTAACAAAAGGTTATACATTTAATATGTTTGTTGTAATTTTTACGACAGGCATTATTGCATCACTATTGGTAAAACAAATATATTTAATATTAGCAACTATCATAGAAGCAGGAATATCTATTCTTGGAGAGTCTCAACCAGAATTCGTCTATATAATTTTCGAAGTATTAATTAATATGCCCTTATTTTTATTTATCTATCCAATCATAGCTATTTTCAACGTCACTCTGTTGTCCAACTATTACCAACACGCCCTGCAAAATAAACCCATCACCCAAGATTGAGCGCGACGCCTTTAATACCGCACATTTTATAAAGGACATACAAACATGATTTTTTCCCCAACACTCAGCGTTAAAGATACAGCCATAGCAGCGAAGAAATTTGTTAAAGAACACATGGATATTTTTTGGAAAATATTCAAACCCCTCATGTTGTATATTTTGTTATTACATCTATTTGATGCGGCAATAACATATTTCTTTTTTAAACCCGATCCTGTAACTGAAGAAGGGGGAGCATGCGTTGTTGGCGGTATGTTGTCCTATTATTTTATTACTTGTCTCGTTATTTCCTGGCATCGCGTTGTCTTACACGGCCCTGATAAATACATACCCATGAACCCTTTTAAGCCAAAAAAATCAGAGTTAATCTATATTGCAATGACCATAGGCCTGATAACAGTCTCATTTATCTTTAGTTTTGGTATAGGTGCGTCTGCAAATATTTCAAGTTTTGCTCCGGTAATAGCAATATTTTTATTCATTTACCTTATCTATTCTCTCATGAAATTTATGTTTTATTTCGCATCCAAAGCAACAGGTGGGAATATTACGCTAAATCAATCATATAAGATGACAGATGGTTATATATTGAAAATTATTTTAGCCGGTCTTCGCGCATCATTAAAAACAATGTTGGCTTTAATATTGTATAT
>JBBKXA010000103.1:0-6305 GCA_037969235.1 Bdellovibrionales bacterium
TCCGAATGTTATTTGGAATGACTATATAATTGTATGCCTAGAATTAACTTCTTCGTCTTATCCACTGACATCAAAGGTAAAATTAATGAAAAGGATTTTTTTGGCAATTGGATTTTTGCATTAATAGCTACAACGTCTCAGGCCAATGCACGAGATACGGAACATTATATGTTGATTGATGATGCGTTAAATTCATCTGGCGCAAATGAGGCACTTTCACCTGAAATCAAGTTACATTTTGCAGGCGAGAAGAGGATGCGGTATCAAAAAAAACTTGGTACGTTTACAACAAACCGCAAAACAAATGCTGTTTTCAAAAGTGATAAAACTTCGTGTGAATGGGCGATGCTGTCCGCATTGAAAACATTACAAGAGCGTGCTTTAAAAGAAGGTGGCAACGCGGTGATAAATATCGAGAGCTATTACAATAAAAACCCGTATCAAAGCACTTCTAAATATGAATGCCATGCTGGTGCCACTGTAACGGGTGTCGCCTTGCGCGGCACAGTGGTAAAGCGTTAGGTAAGAACATCCTTCAAAAACGCCGCGCCTACGCGCAGCCCTTCCTCATCTATCGAATGTGTTAGGCCAGCCGTGGTGTGGCCGCTGACGGTGAACTCCAAAGCTTCCAGAACTTGCTTAGCTATGGTGTAGGCCTGCACTGGCACCACATCATCCGCTTCGCCATGAATCAGGCAAACGGGGAGTTTTTGCTCCCCCGCTCCGCCAGCCATCGCGCCAGAATACCCCAAAACGCCAGCTAATGTCGGCTTATAACGTGTGCCGACATGCAAGGCCATCATTGTGCCTTGCGAAAAACCGAGCAAAGCGCATTTATCCGCTGGCAGGTCATATTTCGTCAACTGTTCGGTGATGAAAGCTTCCAGAATGGGTGCGGCCATTTCTGTCCCTTCCTTCAAAGCCAACGGCTCGCGGCTTTGCAATGAAAACCATTGGAAACTGTTGGGGTAATCAGGCGGTGCCATATCGCATGCAAACGGCGCATCGGGTGATATAAATACGGTATCGGGCAATTGAGCGCTCAGCAACGGCGCGAGCGAGATTAAATCCTGCCCGTTAGAACCCAACCCATGCAGCAAGATCACCATGTTTTTGGGTGAATTTTTTGACTCATGCGTGTAAAAATTTGTGATTTCTTCTTTCATATATTAACCTCTGAAAACAATTTAATGGAACTTGTAGCCGCTATCATATATATGCTGTGGTATGAATAAAGTCATTTTTCTCGCGTTGTCTCTATTAACTCTCCCCCTACCCGCCTTTGCACAGACCGAGAAAATCGAAAATGTGACAGCGGAGGCGACGAGTGAGCAGTTAGTGGGTAATCGGGTATCCAACAGCACGGACAAAAACTATCTCACGATTTCATACGAAAATGACCTTATAGGTGGGGGAACTGATAAATATTATACCAGCGGTGTGCGCGCGACTTGGTTTAATGCGGGGACTCCTGTGCCCGATTTCATTGATGAAGCGGCAGATGCTATTCCGACATTTGATTTAAATGACACCACCAGCACGTTTTTCACCGTGGGGCAGAACATTTTCACGCCAGATGACATTACTTTGCGCGCCAATCAGGATGACAGCCGCCCTTGGGCTGCGTTTTTATATGGCTCTGTTGGATTATTAACGATTGAGGATAACCATACAGATGAGGTGGAGTTTACGCTCGGTGTTGTAGGGCCTCAGGCACTTGGGGAGCAAACGCAAAAGCTTATTCATAGCCACCTTACCGGATCGCCAACACCGAAAGGCTGGAGCAATCAGCTGGAATTTGAACCGGGGATTATAATATCGGCAGGTCGACGCTGGCCTAAATTTGCAAAGGCGCATTTTTTAGGGTTAGAGCTTGCCGCCGCGCCAAATGTAAATGTGTCGTTGGGCAATATCTACACATACGCGGGTGCGGGTGTTGGGGTCACGTTATCGCCTTATTATGATCGTTTTCAAGATACGCCGCCTCGTGTTCGCCCAGCCATGCCGGGTAGCGGCTATTTTGATTCACCGAATAAAGGGAAGATAGGCTGGTTGATATTTGCCGCTGCTGATGGGCGTTTGGTGGCGCGCGATATTTTCCTTGATGGGAATACATTCGAAGATAGCGCGAGTGTGGATAAAAAATATCTGGTTGGCGATGCGACGGCGGGACTGGCGTTAACGTTCAGCGATTACCGCTTGTCCTACTCTCTTAATGCGCGTAGTAAAGAATTTAACGGGCAAGAAGAGGAAAGCGTTTTTGGTGCGGTGACGTTATCGACGAAGTTTTAAAGCGCAACCAATTCCTTCATCAAACTTCGCACCCCGCGTACGCGCTTTGCGGGGGTGTCCCATTGGCGGATGGCGACGAGTTTTTGGTCGTGACGGAGTTTAATTGCGCCGCGCTGGTTTTGCATCCACACCATGAGGCCCTGTACATTTGGCGGGGTGTTATTGTGAAACGCCAACACAGCGCCTTTTGGCCCTGCTTCGACTGATGAAATTCCTGCACGTTTGCACATTTGTTTGATGGCTACGATATCCAGCAAGTTTTGCACCTCATCGGGAAGGTCGCCGAAACGATCAATCAACTCGGCGGCGAAGGCTTCGATTTCGTTGTTTTCCTCGCTTGATCCAAGTTCCGCAATACGACGATAGAGATTCATCCGCACGCCTAAATCTTCGACATAGGTTTCGGGGATAAGCACGGATGTTCCGATATTGATCGTTGGGCTCCAGCTTTCATCAACGTTGATATCATCCATATCCACGCCCGCCTTGGCCATTGCCACGGCTTCTTCCAGCATTTGTTGATACAATTCCACGCCAACTTCCTTGATGTGTCCGCTTTGTTGATCGCCCAGCAGATTGCCCGCGCCGCGAATGTCCATATCGTGACTGGCAAGTTGAAAACCACTGCCCAGCGTATCCAACGTTTCCATGACTTCCAATCGTTTTTGCGCCGTTTCGTTGAGCATTTGATTATTCGGATAGGTGAGATACGCGTACGCCCGTACTTTGGAGCGCCCGATACGCCCGCGAATTTGATAGAGCTGCGCTAGGCCGAACATATCGGCGCGGTGAATAATCATGGTATTTGCGGAAGGGATATCAATCCCGCTTTCGATGATATTGGTCGCCAGCAATACATCATATTGCCCCTCATAAAATGCGCTCATGCGATCTTCGAGGTCGGTCGGTGACATTTGTCCATGTGCGGTGATGACTTTAACTTCGGGCACGTGTTCCTTAAGCGCTTCCTCAAGATCAGGCATATCTTTGACACGTGGGCAAACATAGAAACTCTGACCGCCGCGGTAATGTTCACGCAATAATGCTTCGCGAATAATCATCATATCGGTAGGCATAATGAATGTACGTACCGCCAAGCGATCGACGGGCGGCGTGGTGATGAGGCTCATCTCCTTTACCCCCGTGAGCGACATTTGCAAGGTGCGCGGAATGGGCGTTGCCGTGAGGGTGAGCACATGCACGTTGTTTTTAAATTCTTTGAGGCGTTCTTTTTGCTTCACACCAAAACGTTGCTCTTCATCGACAATCAACAAACCGATATTAGCGAATTTAATACTCTCGGCAAACAAAGCATGTGTGCCGATTACAATATTTACGCTGCCATTGCTCATGCCCTCTTTCACCAATTTGGCATCGCGCGGCGTTACAAGGCGAGAGAGTTGTTCAACGCGAAGGCCAGTATTTTTAAAGCGTTCAACAAAGTTTTTATAGTGCTGGCGCACCAATAAAGTCGTAGGCGCAACAATGGCGACTTGATAACCATCCATCGCCGCAACATACGCCGCGCGCAATGCGACTTCGGTTTTGCCAAACCCGACATCGCCGCACACCAGGCGATCCATCGGATATGTTCCCGCCATGCTTTCCAACGTGGCATCAATGGCGCGTTCTTGGTCTTCGGTTTCGGCGTATGGGAAACGCGCGGCGAAATCATTATAAAGCTCTTTAGAAATTTCGATCGGCTTGGTTTGTTTAAGCTGTCGGACGGCGGCAATTTTCAACAAGCCTTCTGCCATCACCATCAAATCTTTTTTGACTTTGGCTTTGCGTGCCTGCCACCCTGCTCCGCCGAGTTTATCTAGTTGCACGGTGGTTTCTTCGCCGCCAAAACGCGAGAGTACTTCGATATTTTCCACTGGCACAAACAAGCGATCCCCGCCCGCATATTCAATTTTTAAACAATCATGATGGAGCTTGCCGATTGTCACAGTTTCCAGTGATAAAAACCGTCCTACGCCGTGATCAATATGTGCGACCAAATCACCTTCGTTGAGTGATGAAACTTCGCGCAGGAAATTATCGGCTTTTTTACGTTTGGATGTTTTGCGTGCAAGACGATCACCCAGTACATCGGCTTCAGTGAGAACGGCGAGATCAGGAGCGGTAAAGCCATGTTCAAGGCTGAGCAGCGTTAGGCCAACTTGTTGAGGTGTCAGTTTTTTAAGGTCTGTCGCATCGTGAACACGCACGATATGGTCAATCCCCGCGCTCTCCATTATCGTCTGCATCCGCTGCAACGAGCCTTCGGAATAACAGGCGATGAGTTTTTTTCTTTCATCTAACGTTATGAGATGCTTACGCAATTCACCGATCACATCGCCATTGGGTAGGCTTCGGATATCGGCGAAATCTCGTGCTTTTTTGGTATCGCGGTCTTCATTGTGGGGGGCGGCGAAGGGTGATAGAAAATGTGCATCGCTAATCACGTTTTGCCATTCAGCATCATCCAGATATAAGCGCTTGCTCGGCAATGGATGATAAAGAGCGCCCGACAAGCTCACATCTTTGGATTTCTTATTAATGCCAGCTTTTTCGAGCGTTTTGCGCGAGGCATAAAAATCGGCAATTTGTTCTTCATGCTCACCAAAAGCCCGTCGTGCGTGATGATCGAGTGTGATTTCGTTCGCGCCTGCATAATCCACGAGCGTATCCATGCGTTCATAAAATAACGGCAGCCAATGCTCCATGCCATTATAGCGCCGCCCTTCGGATATCGATTCATACAAAGGATCAATTCCGCGTACCACGCCGAATGCTGCGCGGTAGCCAGAGCGAAAACGCTCAATACTTGCATCATCTAGAAAAAATTCGGTTACAGGCTGGAGAGTCAGGGCGTCTACATCTTTATGTGTCACTTGCGTTAATGGATCAAATGCACGGATGCTTTCCACCTCATCCCCAAACAAATCAAGACGTAGCGGTTCTTCATATCCAGATGGAAATAAATCGATTATCCCGCCGCGCATTGCGAACTCGCCGGCTTCGCGTACAGTTTGGGTGCGGGTATATCCATTTTGCACGAGGAAATTTTGCAGCGCGTCAATATCAATTTGCGCGCCTTTGCTGGCGATAAAAGACGCGCCCGCCAGCGCACTTCGCGGCATCACGCGCTGCCCAATCGCGTTCACGGTTGTCAGCACAATACGCGGATAACGTTTAGTTTCCGCCTGCCAAGCCAGCATTTGCGCAAGCGCACCTACACGTCGCGCGACAATATCGGCGCTCGGGGATACGCGGTCATACGGCAAGCAATCCCAAGCTGGGAAATCAGCAATCGCGACATCGGGCGCAAAAAATGCGAGTAATTCTTTTAGCTCGCCCACCCGCCCGTCATCCAGCGCAACATGCACCAGCACTTTATCCGCAGGCATAAGCTCACGCGCACGCGTCGCCAAAATTCGAGCATCCTGCCCTTCGGGCGCGCCATAAATCACGTTGTCCGTAACATCAGTTTTTTGTACAGCTTCGTTCATAATTCCTAAAATTCTCTATGTTCTTTGGCTTTTATATAGTGGTATAGTTTCCAAAGCAAAGGATTAACCATGACAAAGCCTGCATTAAAAAATAAGCCTTCTTCCGTCGAAGCCGCGCCGATCAATGAGAATGATCCATCGATTGAAAAACCAGATGGGGCTTTATTAAAATCAGCCGTTCATAAAAATGAACTGACCAGCAAGCGCGGATTTTTGGAGCGTTTGTTTACGCTGTCGTTTCGTGGCTTTGTTTACCCGCAAATTTGGGAAGATCCAGAAGTTGATATTGAAGCGCTCAAGCTTGATAAAACCAGCCGTATCATGACGATATGTTCGGGTGGCTGTAATGTGATGAATTACCTGACGGAAAGCCCAGAAGTTATAAAAGCCATTGATCTTAATCCTGCCCATGTTGCGCTAGGACGTTTGAAAATTGCCGCGATCAAGCATCTCCCCGATTATGAGAGTTTTTTCAAATTCTTTGGGCATGCTGATGATAAAACCAATATCAAAAATTAC
>JBBKXA010000104.1:0-2780 GCA_037969235.1 Bdellovibrionales bacterium
GTCCTATCGCAGACGGGTGAAATTTGAGAGCCAATATGATCCGGTCCCTTATTTAGAGAAACAATCAATAGGCCCAGCGCAGGATTATAAAATGGAAGTTGCCGATGTCCAAAGAGCCATGACCCAGCTCAGCTCGGATCATCGCAATATGATGATATATATCTGTGTGAAAGGATACAATTATAAGGAAGTAGCTAAAATGCTGGACATACCGCTTGGAACTGTAAGATCGCGCCTGTCACGCGCCCGCCAGCATCTGCAAACTCTTCTCATGGACACGCCGCCAATTCGCCCGTGGGGGGCCAGCGCACTGGCTCTGAAGAAAGCGGCAAATGCAAATAGTGCAACTATCGGAGTGCATACCCCTAAACGCTCTGAAACATCCTTGACCGAATAGCCTCGATCTTTGACTTGTGATACTGCATCGCGCTTAAATTCTTCTGTGTAACGTATTCCTGACATCGTAGTCTCTTTGCTTCCATTTTATACACTGCAAGGTGCCTACTTTTATAGGGGCTATTCAGAAGGAACTTTTCTATAAACTTACAAGACGAGTAAAATTAGCCGTTTTTGTAAGCAATATAGGGAATAGCCGACTGATCATTACCAGGGTGGTTTGCCCCATACGCGAAGCCATGATCATACCGAGCCGTGTAGATTTTTGAACATGTGGTTTTAAATCTGCGGCGGCTTTTTGATTATAATATTTTGTATCATTTCCTAAATAGCACGCAGTGGCGAGCTTTGCTGTATGAAGCGCTATAGCCATTCCGCCACCTGCAAAAGACGGTATAACCGCCATTTGATCGCCTAAGCGATAAATGTTTTTTGACGTATTTTCTGCTGGTTGGTACACGTAACCATAAGGAATTCCATAAATTGCAAGCGGCTTATCCCAGCATGGCTTTGCCTTGCTTAAGATATCTTTCAAATGGGGCGTGGCTTGAATAAGGTCTGATACGAAATCACTCCAATCTGATTGAAATTCTTTAAATCGCCGTTTTTCAATGACAAGGCAAAAATTTGCATAACCATTTTCTATGAGTTGCAACCCTGCGTAACCGCCTCGAAACAGGATCACATCAGTATGGCCGTCCAAAATGTTGCGGGCTTTTTCGTCTAGCTGATAATGCATTTTAAAGCCGATATAGTCGTTTTTAACACCATTTTGACGATGCCAGCCTTTTACATCATGCTTGCCTGTGGAGAGAAACAGAGCGTTACCGTGTGCGGTGAAAGCTCCTCCGCTCACCTGCCAATAATCACCGTTTGAAATCTCGGTTATATTTACACCGCGCTCAACTGTAGCGCCCGCAGCTATAGCAAAGGCAATCAATGCCTCGTCCAGGGCATGCCTCGATACACTATAGGCTTGAAAAAGTAGAGGTGCTTGCGCAATATGCGCGCCTTTAATTAAACGCATATGTGTGATGGGCACAGCGCCTATGGCTCTAACATCAAGACCAAGGTCACAGAGATACGAAACCGCCTCATGGCTTAAAAATTCTCCGCAGACTTTATGGTGAACCACAATAGTTTTTTCTACTAGGCAAACAGATTTTCCCGCGCGTGCAAGATGAATAGCCGCGGCAGATCCCGCCAGTCCGGCCCCTACAATCACGGCATCGTATTGTTTTGCTATATCCGGCATGAAACGCAATACCGAAACGGAAAATGCCATGTAATTTTATAGCGATCTTCTGATATGCCGGCGGCTTTTAAAAATGCAAGCCAATCCTTTTTTGTAAACGCCCGCGCAACAGAAACGGCAGCATCATGCTTAACAAATCGGTGAAAAAGAAAAATTTCTGTGACGACTTTTATAAAATAATAGGCAACCGGATGGCGATGCAAATCATTAATAAACCATCCTGTCTGCGCAGTTTGATCCATCCAACCTATAAACGAAACCAATTCTGTGTCACTTAGATGATGTGTAAAAAGCGAGCTGATAATCGCATCAGGTTTATCTGGAAAATTCAGGTCAAACGCGTTTTCAGTCACATATATAAGGGGCGCGTTTTTGGGCGTTAACTTGCCGGCATAGTGTTTGGAATGGGGGTTCATATCCGCACCTGTAATCTTGAGATCAAAATTGTCTTTGCATGCCATGCCCCAAATTTGGCGCATCATATCACCGCCGCCGCTTCCGACATCAAGAATGTTGGAAGGTCTTATTTTATGGATCCATTTTAATGTTGGGTTATAGGCATAAGTGCAGCTATTGATGAGTGAAAGATGATCAAGGCATTTTGCGTAATCGTCATAATGGACACCCTGCGTATCCATTAATTCCGGCTGTTTACTGCGCTTTGAAAAATCTCGCATTGTCTTAACTCTTTGCCGATTTAAACATCATGCTTTCCACCGTCATACCGGGGCCAAATGCCATAGCGCATCCTTGATTTACTGTTTCAGCCATCATTTTTTGCAGCACGAACATGATGGTCGCTGAAGACATATTACCGAAGTTTTTTAATATATCGCGCGATAGTATCAGCGCACTGGGCGCCAACTCAATGCCGTTTTCAACCGCATCTAAAATACTGCGCCCGCCGGGGTGAATTGCCCAATGAGACATATTCTCTATCGCATGACCATCTAAAATTTGAGGCAAAGCATCAGGCAAAGACGATGAAATAATATGAGGCACCTGCCCTGACAGCACCATATCAAAACCTTTATCGCCAACATCCCATGTGATTTGATCTTGCGTATCGGGAATAAGTGTTGTGTGAAAGCTTTCCATCTCTAAACCATGTGGCTCCGCACTCACAATA
>JBBKXA010000105.1:0-2583 GCA_037969235.1 Bdellovibrionales bacterium
GTCCATAAGTTGACGCCAGACACCTGCCAAAATTTTTCCAGTTTCGACCGAACACGATAGTCCAATATTGTAGAAGGTCGGGTAATCGTTGAAATATGCAAAATAATACATGCCATTGAAAAAAAATAAGCACCTGCTAGTTTGCAGACGGCTTATGGGCAGATTTTGGATCGCGCATCGCGATCAGTGAATAAAATGTCCAGAAGGATTGCTTTTATATGGCTATTCGTCATTTTATAGCCTCATTGCTTTTGCGTAAGATTGCCCATAAGCCACTTTTCAAAGGATTGAAATTGATCGAATGAGCAAACTGGTCGCCCTAAAAAAGGCCAAAACAAAACCTCAATTAGCTACGCTGAAGGGCATTAAGGCATCTGCCCTAACCTATACCTTATATAAACTAACTCCCTCCACCCAGTACACAACTTTCACGACACCGAAAAAGAGCTGTGGAGTACGGACCATACTAGCTCCATCTGCACGACTTAAGAAAATACAAAAGGGGCTATCCGATTTACTACTAGACTGCATCGACGAAATAAATGAAGAAAAAGGAAAAGAGAACGAAAATTATCGCCCAACTATTTCACATGGCTTTACGAGAAAACGATCAATCATTACAAATGCGATGATGCATTTGGATAAGAGAAATGTACTGAATATTGACCTAGCAGACTTTTTCGATTCTTTTAACTTTGGCCGAGTTAGAGGCTTCTTCATAAAGAATAATAATTTTGGATTAGATTCCCACATTGCAACCGTGATCGCACAAATCGCCTGTTACGACAATAAACTTCCACAAGGTAGCCCTTGCTCGCCAGTCATCACCAATCTAATAACTCACTCTTTGGATATTAGGTTTGCCTTTCTATCCAAGAAACACTCATGCATTTACTCAAGGTATGTTGATGATATTACCTTCTCTATCCGTGAGAAGACATTTCCCACACAAATAATTCGGGAAGAGAATGATGCATACGTGATCGGGAAAAAACTGAAAAGCGAAATCAGACGTTCTGGGTTCTCCATCAATGCAAAGAAGACAAGAATACAATGCAAAGATTCCAGACAAGATGTGACAGGACTCATTTTCAATAAAAAGCCTAACGTGAAAAGAGAGTATTGGAGAACAGTGAAATCCCAATGCAACAGCCTATTTCGTACTGGCGAGTTCATGAAGAAAACGGAAACGGGCGAACTAAAAGGCAATATCAATGAGCTTGAGGGTCAGCTGAATTTCATTGACCAAGTTGATCGATTCAACCGGCTGCGCCAGAAGCCGCCTTTGAACCATGTCTATAAGCTAGCAAACCACGGGCACAACACTAAAAGCTTATTGAGTGGCAGAGAAAAAACCTTCAGCAAATTTCTGTACTATAGGCTTTTCTACGCAAACACAGCACCAACTATTCTGTGCGAAGGAAAAACAGACAACATCTAATTTAAATCTGCGATCAGCGTACTGGTGCACCAGTACCCAAATCTAGCCAGGGGAAAAACCAAAACAGACGCATATAAGCTGCTAATCCGATTTGTCGAGTATTCGAAGCGCACTCGTTTCTTGTTGCAACTATATGGCGGAGGTTCTTATCTAAAAGATTTTGTTGGGGATTTTGACAACCACGACCGGTACTATAGAGCGCCTCTACCAATAGAACCAGTAATCATAATTCTAGACAATGACTCCGGCCCAAAACACTTACTAAAGAGGGTTGAGGGTCTCGCATCAGTTACTATCTATCCAAAGAAAATCAAAAAGAGCAATTTGCGTGAAGCTGACTATATTCATGTGATGCACAACCTTTACATTGTACTAACGCCCCTTGGCAAAGCAGAAGAATCAGCAATGGAGGACTTGTTTGATCCTGGCACAAAAAAGATTAAACTGAGGGGAAAATCATTTAATCTTGGAAAAGACTTTGATAAAGACAGGTATTATGGCAAAGACTGTTTTGCCAACGAAGTCGTCAAAGCGCAAAAAGGCAGTATAAACTTCGATGGTTTTAGGGCGTTATTAGGTCGCGTTTCTCAGGCGATTGAGCACTAAGAATCGATCAAAGGGAAGTAGATTACAGCTAGACTTAAAGCCCTTTAAAGTATCGGATCGTCGTTTGGATAAACTACGCCTACCGAGTCGTTTACATACGCTTTATCGGTACCCATGCTCAGGACGACAGGATTGATGTACAGGCCATATAGTTGACTGAATGCGCTGGAGAAAACATTATGGACATCAAACCCATTAAAACTGACGCCGACTATCAAGCGGCATTGAAAGAAATCGAAAGCCTGATGGTGGCCGCACCTGATACACCTGCAGGCGAAAAGCAGGATGTGATGGTCACACTTGTCGAAGCTTATGAAGCCGTTAAATTTGAAATGGCAAGAAAAGGCTTAACCGTAAAAGATCTCGAACCGCTGGCACAAAGGTGAATAAGAAGTACCAGTCACCTTACACCATAACCCCAACCATCATTCGCCTGATCTCTGACATCAGCGAACAACTGGGGCGTTTGGCGGTGCTGGAATACGAAAACAACTTGCGCCTGCGTCGCCTAAATCGCATCCGGACCATTCAGGGCT
>JBBKXA010000106.1:0-13143 GCA_037969235.1 Bdellovibrionales bacterium
GTTTTATAGGCCCTTTATTCCAAGTTGGCGCTTCGTTTTTATACCAAATTTATGGCGACCATCATACCAAAACAGCCTTTTTTACGGGTGACTAATTATCTTAGCATCACTTTGTCATGTTCCAAGTGAGAGCGCACGTGGAAACGCAACCTTGCAAAGTCCTGTAACAGCCAATCGTCAGTCATGGTATGATGCATTTAATCATTCAACTGCATCGTTTATATATAATGTAAGCTATGACTGGGATAGGATTTCCAGAAAAGGCTTGTCGCAACTTATTTTAAACAGTGGTGGTTTTCATCAGGCGCATACAACAGAAGGTGTTGAAAGTACGTTTCTACCTAGCGATCGAGTTGGACAGCTTTATGTGCGAAATGACATTGATTTATAAAAAAGCGAGCATGCGCTTGTTAAAATGGTACAGACCAGCTTAAGCCTATAACTTCTGTTCCAGGGTTGCTATCGCCTAGGCCGCCGTTCGAGAGATGGCTAATGTAACCGCCGACACGAAGATCGTTATCGAATTCGTATGAAATTTCAAGTTGAGAGCGAAATTGGATGGTGTTATCCAAATCCGTGTCACCGCTTCCGTGGTGATATAATCCTGCGCCGACGCTTGGTGTGGCGTGCCAATCATCTGCAAAATTCCAATCATAGAGCAAACCACCACCAGCCCAGATCGAACCTTCGGTCGTTATTTCTGCGCCAAACCATGGCTTTACATTATCAATAAATACTACACTTGCGGGGCGATATTCTATGCGTAAATCAATACTGTTGTCATCATCGAACGCACCATAATCGCCTACGGCGAAATATAAGCGGCTAAAATCTTTATCATATTCCATCGTGTCTTGCGCTAACGCATATGGAGTAACAAGAGTTATTGCTGTGAAGGCAAAAAGTGCGAATATTTTATTTTTCATGATGATAGCCTGTTTGGAAAGATAGAAAGAATTTATAAAAGATATCATGCCCATATTGCATATAAAAATCAATTGAAAATAATCATAAATTAGAGCGAATAACGCCATTTTTTTTCTTGTGCCCCCTTGTTAAATTTGGGGCAAGCGATTAAAACAAAGTGGAAAATTGAAAGATTTGCACAATGGTCATTCAGGCGCTCGCCTTTTATTTATTTGCTGGAATACTTGTATCTGCTGCGGTGATGGTAATTACCGCGCGTAATCCTGTGCACTCTGTGCTGTTTTTGATTTTGGGCTTCTTCAATTCTGCTGGGCTTTTTATTTTGCTGGGTGCGGAATTCGTTGCGATGATCATGGTCATTGTTTATGTGGGCGCGGTTGCTGTTTTGTTTTTATTCGTTGTGATGATGCTTGATATATCTTTTGCTGACTTGCGAAAGGGGGCGATGCAGTACGTGCCAATCGGATTGGCGATAGGAGCTGTTTTACTGGCGGAGCTGGTTTTACTATATGGCACTTGGCATTTTGCTCCGGGTGCGGGAGAAAATGTGGCTGTCCCCGTTTTGTCGTTTGATGGTTTAACAAACTCTGAGCGATTGGGGCGTGTGCTTTACACTGATTATGTGTTGCCGTTTCAAATTGCGGGACTGGTTTTATTTGTAGCGATGATTGGCGCGATTGTGCTTACGCATCGGACGCGTCCAGGCGTGCGGAAGCAATCTGTGGCAGATCAGCAACACAGAAAACCCGAAGATGTGCTTGAGATTCACAAAGTCACACCGCGGACGGGGGTTTAAATGTTTGAAATTGGTCTTGAAAATTATCTTATTCTCGCGGGATTGCTGTTTACGGTTGGTGTGTTTGGAATGTTTTTGAATCGTAAGAATGTGATTGTGATTTTGATGTCGATTGAGCTGATGTTGCTCGCGGTTAATATTAATTTTGTGGCGTTTTCGGCGAATCTCAATGATCTTTCGGGGCAGGTGTTTACGATGTTTATTTTGACGGTTGCAGCGGCGGAAGCGGCGATTGGGTTGGCCATTCTCGTGGTGTTTTTCCGTAATAAGGGCAGTATTGCCGTTGAAGATATTTCAGAGATGAAGGGGTAGAGCGCATATGGAACTGCTCGCTGTATTTCTGCCGCTTGCGGCGTTTTTAATTGCTGGATTGCTCGGTAAGAAAATCGGTGATTTAGGCTGCCAGCTTATTACATGTGGTGCTTTGATTGTCGCGGCGTTATGTTCGATCATTTTGTTCTTTGAAGTGGCGATTGGTGGCAATACTTTTACGACATTCCTTGCGCCGTGGATAAATTCTGGTGATTTTAGCGTCCGTTGGGCGCTTCGGATTGACACATTGTCGGTTGTGATGATGTGCGTAATCAATATTGTTTCTGCATGTGTGCATGTTTATTCGGTAGGTTACATGAGCCACGATGAGTGTAAGGGGCGCTTTATGGCGTATCTTTCGCTGTTTACCTTTGCGATGTTAATGTTGGTTACGGCAAATAACTTACTTCAGCTGTTCTTTGGCTGGGAGGGCGTAGGTCTTGCGTCTTATCTTTTGATCGGGTTTTGGAATCATAAAAACTCTGCAAATGCGGCGGCGGTTAAGGCTTTTGTTGTGAACCGCGTGGGTGATTTTGGGCTGGCGCTTGGGATTTTTGCGATTTATGTCGTGTTCGGCTCTATCCAGTTTGATGTGATTTTCGCGGCTGTTGCGGATAATGCGGAGACGTATTTCACGTTTTTTGGTCGTCAAATGCATGCGATGACGGTGATTGGATTATTGCTCTTTGTCGGTGCGGTGGGAAAATCGGCGCAGTTGGGCTTGCACACATGGTTGCCTGATGCGATGGAGGGGCCAACGCCCGTTTCTGCACTTATTCATGCGGCGACGATGGTTACTGCGGGTGTGTTTTTAATTGCGCGTATGTCTCCGCTCTATGAATATGCGCCCGATGCGTTGATGGTTGTGACAGTTGTGGGGGCGTGTACCGCGTTTGTTGCGGCGACGATTGGCCTCACGCAATTTGATATTAAGCGCGTTATTGCGTATTCAACGATGTCGCAATTGGGATATATGTTCTTTGCATTGGGTGTGTCGGCTTACGGTGCGGCGATGTTTCATCTTGTGACTCATGCATTCTTTAAGGCGCTGTTGTTTTTGGGTGCGGGGTCGGTTATTCACGCGATGAGCGACGAACAAGATATGCGTAAGATGGGCGGGATTTGGCGAAAAATCCCTATCACTTATGGTTTGATGTGGATTGGCTCGCTGGCGCTTGCTGGTATTCCGCCATTTGCAGGGTATTTCTCAAAGGATATCGTGCTCGAGGCCGCGTGGGCGGATAATAGCTGGTTTGGGCACTTTGCTTATTGGATGGGCATTGCGGCGGCTTTTATGACTGCGTTTTATAGCTGGCGTTTATTGTTCATGACATTCCACGGTAAACCGCGCGCATCGGAGAAAACGATGGGCCATGTGCATGAGAGCCCTGCCGTGATGTTGGCTCCATTGATGGTTTTAGCGGCTGGTGCTTTGTTTGCGGGAATTATCTTTTATCAAGGATTTGTAGGATCTTCGGCGCATCATGGCGCAGCGGAACATGTTGAACAAAGCGTTGAACATGACGTGGAGCAGGGTATTGAAAGTGTTGAGCCGCATGCGGGTGAGGCACAAGACGGTTTGAGCGCAGAAGATGCCTATGGGGAGACGCATGACGCGGTCGATCACGCAGAGCCAGTTTTTGCGAAAGAGGTGTTTTGGGGGCGTTCTATCAAGGTGCTAGCCGAAAATGACACGGTTGAAGCCGCGCACAGCGTTCCGATGTGGGTTAAATATATGCCGCTTGTCGTTGGATTAGTCGGGATTGGGCTTGCGTATTTGTTTTATATTGTGAACCCCGCCATCCCTGGCAAAATTGTGGCAATATTTAAAATGCCTTACACGCTGTTCTTCAGAAAATGGTTCTTCGATGAGTTATATCAGCGTTTGTTTGTTAAAAGTGCGTTTGATTTGGGGCGTTTATTTTGGCTTAAGGGCGATAAGGGGGCGATTGACCGCTTTGGCCCTGATGGTGTTGCGAATGTTACCAAGAAGATTTCAGGGCTCGCGAGTCGGTTCCAAAGCGGTTTTGTTTATCAATATGCATTTGTGATGATGATTGCGGTGACTGCGCTTGTGAGTTGGTTTGTGTTTCGCGAATCTTTAACAGGTGCGTTATGGGGAGGATTTTAAGCCATGGTTGATTTTCCTCTTCTGAGCTTGATGACGTTTCTGCCTGTTGTTGGGATATTGATTATCCTTATGATTCGCGGTGATGAGGAAACGGTTGCGCAAAATACGAAACATATGGCGCTCTATACGTCGTTGTTTACGCTGGCCTTTGCGATTTTTATGTTCACAAGATTTGATGGCAATAGTGCGGAGTTTCAATTTGTTGAGCATGGTGGCTGGCTTAAGCCTTTAGGCATTGATTTTCATATGGGTGTTGACGGAATTTCGATGTTTTTCGTTTTGTTGTCGGCGTTTCTTACACCCATTTGTATTTTGTCGGCTTGGGATGTTATCAAAGTTCGAATCAAAGAGTTTATGATTGCCTTTCTAATGCTGGAAAGCTTTATGATTGGTACATTTGTTGCGCTTGACGCGGTTTTGTTTTATGTGTTTTTCGAAGGTGTTTTGATCCCGATGTTTTTGATTATCGGAATATGGGGCGGGCCGCGCCGCGTTTATGCGTCTTACAAATTCTTTTTATATACGTTGCTCGGTTCGGTTTTGATGTTGATCGGCTTGCTCGTGCTTTATGCGCAAACGGGCACGACGGATATCCCGACTTTGATGGATAATCCTGTGGCGCCGCATATTCAAACGTGGCTGTGGTTAGCGTTTTTTGCTAGCTTTGCAGTGAAAATGCCGATGTGGCCTGTGCATACTTGGCTTCCGGATGCACATGTTGAAGCGCCTACTGCGGGTTCGATTATTTTGGCTGGCGTGCTTTTGAAAATGGGGGGCTATGGTTTCTTGCGTTTTTCATTGCCGATGTTTCCTGACGCGAGTGCGTATTTCGCGGATTTTGTATTCTGGTTGAGTGTGATTGCGATTATCTACACTTCCCTTATTGCATTGGTGCAAGAGGATATGAAGAAGCTGATTGCTTATTCTTCTGTGGCGCATATGGGTTTTGTGACGCTCGGTATTTTTACGGCTACTACGCAAGGGATTGAAGGGGGGATATTTCAAATGATTTCTCATGGTTTGATTTCTGGGGCCTTGTTTTTATCTGTTGGGGTGGTTTATGACCGTCTTCATACCCGCGAAATTGAGCGTTATGGGGGCATTGTTAAAAATATGCCTAAATATGCGACCGTCTTCATGATTTTGATGTTGGCTTCGGTTGGTTTGCCAGGGACTTCTGGGTTTGTTGGTGAGTTTTTGGTTTTGCTCGGCGCGTTTCAGGCCAATACGATTATTGCTGCGCTGGCGGCGACTGGAGTGATTTTGGGGGCGGCGTATATGTTGATTTTATACCGCCGCGTGATATTTGGCCCACGGGTTAATAATGATGCATTATCTATGCCTGACCTTAATCAACGGGAGATGGCTTTGCTTGTGCCGCTAGTTTTGTTGATTATTTATCTCGGGATTTTTCCATCGGTTATTACGAATAAAATAAGCCCTACGGTGGATAAATTGATCACTGATTATAATGCCAAGATCGAAGGCACGTTTATAAATGAAGCGTCTGCTGGCGATGTTGAACAGGGGGCGCGCAATGATTGATTTTAATTTAACGTCGATATTGCCAGAAATTTTTATGAGTGTTTCGGCTATGGGGTTGTTGATTGTTGGTGTGTTTAACGGCAATCAATCAACGCGTGTGATTAGCTGGGCTTGTGCGCTGACTATGTTTGTTACAGTAGTTATTATGTTTACTATGGACTGGAGCAGTGTTGTTTCTATGAACGGCATGTTTGTATTTGATAAATTTGCTGTAATCATGAAATTGATTATTTTGCTTGGTGGGGTGGCTTCGATTGCGCTGTCTATTCGTTTTATAGAGCAGGAGGGCATGGCGCGTTTTGAATTTCCTATCCTCATTATGTTTGCGGTGATTGGGATGATGATTATGGTTTCCAGCCATAATTTTTTGAGCTTGTATATGGGGTTAGAGCTACAATCGTTAAGTTTATATGTGTTGGCGGCTTTTCAGCGTAATTCTCTTCGATCATCCGAGGCAGGAATCAAGTATTTTGTACTTGGGGCGTTGTCTTCAGGGATGCTCTTGTTTGGGATTTCACTGATTTATGGCTTTACAGGATCCTTGGATTTTGCTGTGGTCGGGCAAACGCTTTCTGATTTGGACGCAATGCAGTTCGGTGTTATTTTTGGGTTGGTGTTTATATTGGCAGCTATGGCGTTCAAAATTTCGGCTGTGCCGTTTCATATGTGGACACCTGATGTTTATCAAGGCGCGCCGACAGCTGTGACAGCATTTTTTGCGATGGTGCCCAAAATTGCAGCTATGGCTTTGCTGATGCGCTTATTGTTTGAGCCGTTTGTGGCGATGGAGGTGCAATGGGTGCAAATTATTTATTTCGTATCTTTGATGTCGATGCTGGTAGGTGCATTTGCAGGGATTGCGCAGGATAACATTAAGCGTCTTCTAGCTTATAGCTCGATTGGGAATATGGGGTTTGCGTTGATTGGCTTGGTCGCGGCAACCCCCGAGGGGGCGAGCGCAGTGGTTTTGTATCTCTTTATTTATATGGTGATGAGCGCGGGTGTGTTTGCTGTTGTGATGTCTATGCGTCGAGGTGGGCGGAGTGTTTATAAAATCAGTGATTTGGCGGGACTTTCTAAAACGGCGCCTATTTTGGCATCTGCAATGTGTGTTTTAATGTTTTCGATGAGTGGAATTCCACCGCTAGCTGGGTTCTTTTCAAAATTTGTAGTATTTAACGCGGCTGTGGCTGAGGGGTATTATATTCTTGCGGTGCTTGGGATTTTGACATCTGTTGTCGCGGCTTATTACTATTTGCGGATCATTAAAGTCATGTATTTTGATGACACGGTTGATGCGTTTGATGAAGATATGCCCTTTGAGCGCAACATTGTGTTGTTAATTTCTATTCTCTTTACAATCTGTTTTATCATTAAGCCTAAGATATTTATGATTACCGCTGGTGGCGCGGCTTCTGCGCTCTTTACTGGCGGATGATTGACTTTCATATAGAAGTTTTTGACAGCTTGCCCTCTACACAAGATGTTTGTAAAGACCATGCGTTTAAGGGTGCGTCTGAAGGGCTTGTTGTTCAGGCGCGAGAGCAAACGCAAGGACGGGGACGACATGGCCGCGCGTGGGTTGGTAGCAAAGGCAATTTGGCATGTTCAATTCTGTTACGCCCTGAATGTGAGGCACGCCGAGTAGGGCAGATTTCCATTTTAATTGGTGTGGCTTTGGGGGAGGCAATACGCTTATGCAGCGACAAAAGCGTGATTTTGAAGTGGCCGAATGATGTGGTTCTTAATGATGCTAAATGTGCGGGTATTTTGTTGGAATCTGAACTGTCTACAAAGGGGCAGATCAAATGGGTGGTTGCTGGAATTGGTGTGAATATTATTGACGCACCGGATGATAAAGAATATCTCGGCGACTCAATTAATTGCGATTATTTTTTAAAGTTGTTTCTGAAATCATTAGCGTTACATTATTCGCAATGGAAGTCAGATGGTTTTGATGATATACGTAAAAAATGGATGGATATGACTTATTTCCGCGGAAGCATATTGAATGTTGGTGTTTTTGATGATTTGGACACCTATGGGAATCTTATTGTTTTGGACGATCAAAATGCGAAGAAAATCATATCGGCGGGCGATGTTTATTTAAAGGATAGAAATTATGCTATTGGGCATTGATGTTGGCAATACGAACGCAGTTTTTGCGGTTTTTGAGGGTACGCAAATCCTTGATAGCTGGCGCTTACACACGTCAAATGGACGGAGCGCGGATGAATATGCGGTTTTTTTAAGTCAGGCACTGGCGCTGCAAAAACTTTCGTTTGCTGAAATTGATGCTGTTGTCGTGTGCTCGGTTGTACCGGAAACTGATTTTCACATGGGGCGGTTTTGCAAAAAATATATTCATGTTGAGCCTGTTTTTATTAATAAAAACAATGTTGGTATAAATATTGATATTGATCGCCCAGATGACGTGGGGGCGGATCGCTTGATAAATGCGGTTGCGGCCAAGGCGCATTACGGCGCGCCCTCGATTGTGATTGATTTTGGGACGTCGACCAATTTCGATATCGTTAATGCAAAGGGTGATTTTTGCGGTGGAGTGCTTGCGCCAGGCGTGCAGTTATCAATAGATGCGTTGCATAAGGCCGCGTCAAAGCTGCCGAAAGTGTCGATTTCAAAGCCGCCAAGCGTGATTGGGCAATCGACGGTTCATGCTATGCGTTCGGGGATTTATCATGGCTATAAAGGTTTGATTGAAAATATCACAAAAGGCATTTGTGAAGAATTGGGGCAAGATGCGAGCGTTATCGCCACAGGTGGCTTGGCGGGTTTATTTATTGATGACTGCCCGTTTATTGATCACTTGGATCATGATTTGACACTTAAGGGGCTATACGAAGTTTACAAAGGAATGAAATGAAAAAAGAAAAAAATATTTTTAATGAAGATGGATTGTTTTTTGTGCCGCTTGGTGGAGCAGAACAGTTTGGCGTGAATTTGAACGTATATGTCTGCAATGGCGAGATGTTGGCGGTGGATTGTGGAATTGGGTTTGCGGATGAGCGTTTTCCGGGGATTGATTTGCTGCTGCCTGATCCTGCGTTTATTGAGAAAAATCTAAAGTCATTTAAAGGTTTGGTCATTACGCACGCGCATGAAGATCATATCGGCGCGGTGGCGCATTTATGGGAGCGGATACAATGCCCAATTTACGCAAGCCCTTTCACGGCTGCGGTTTTGGCGAAAAAGCTGGATGAAAAAGGTCTGGGAAGGCGTGTTAAAGTGCATATTATTGAACCAAAAAGTACGGTTCAAATTGGTGCATATGCGGTTCAATTTGTGCCTGTATCGCATTCGGTGCCTGATACTTGTTCTTTGATAATCAACACTGCGCATGGGCGTTTGGTGCATAGCGGGGATTGGAATCTCGATCCTGCGCCTGTGACGGGTAAGCCTACGGAAGTTGCAATGTTTAAAGCAGCAGGTGACGCGGGTGTGCTGGCGTATATCGGGGATTCTACGAATGCCGAGGTTAATGGACGTTCGGGGTCGGAAAGTGATGTGGCTAAAGGTTTGGAGGCCGAGTTTAAAAAATGTGACGGCAAGATCGCGGTCACTACTTTTTCCTCCAATATTGGACGTGTCATTAGTATTGTGAATGCGGCTAAAGCGTGTGATCGCCGAGTTGCTGTGCTTGGGCGTTCACTGCATCGTATGATTGGCTGTGCATATGATTGCGGTATTTTGAAAAATATACCTGATTTTATCGATGAAGGCGATATGGGATTATTCCCCGATGATAAGCTGGTGGTCATTATGACTGGATCTCAAGGGGAATATCGTGCGGCTTTGGCCAAGGTTGCTCGCGGAGATTTCCGTGGATTTAAATTGAACCAAGGTGACAGCGTTATCTTTTCTGCGCGCGCCATTCCTGGGAATGAGCTGTCGATCAATCAGGTTAAAAATAATTTGAGTGCGGACGGGATTAATATTATTACGCCGCGTGATACAAAGAATATCATTCATGTGTCTGGCCATCCGTGTCGTGATGAAATTGCGGAGATGCTGCAGTTGATCCGGCCTCAAATTATTGTCCCAGTGCATGGAGAGCGTGTTCAGCTCGATGCGCATGCTGATTTTGCGCGCGAATGTCAGGTGCCGTATGCTGTTGTGCCTACGAATGGCGCGATCATTAAGCTTGCGCCAGGCAAAGCGAAGATTGTTGATCATGTTGCAACGGATGTTTTGGCGGTGGATCAAAAACGGGTCATTAAATCGACGCATCAATCCATTGTGGCGCGACGCAAGTTGCAATTTACTGGGGCTGTGCATGTGAGTATTGTGTTGGATAAAGAGGGAAATTTAATGGCCGATCCGCAATTTGATACAATCGGGTTAATTGATGATAGTTATAAACATGAAAAGCGGATAGAGGAAGGCTTGCAAGATGAGATTCTTGACATACTTGATGACATGAGTGATGCAGATGTTCAAAACGATCATTTCGTTGGCGAAGAATTGCGCATTGGTATTCGCCGCTTTTGTACGCATATTTTAGGGATGAGGCCAAAAACTACGGTTCATGTGGTGAGGTTGAAATAAATGGGTATTGTTTCGGGCATCGTTGTTTTTTTGCTGATATGGTGGACGGCGTTATTTGCTGTTTTGCCATTTGGGCATAAACGTGATGTTAATGGTACGCCCATATTTGCCAATATTAAAAAGAAATTTATAGTGACCACATTGGTTGCAGTGGCGCTTTGGTTTGTAGTTTTTGGCTTGATAGAATCCAATATTATTAGTTTTCGTGTTATGGCCGATAAAATGATGGTCGAGGATTACCAATGATCTGGCGGGTTATAATATTACTTCTTTTTTGGCCACATGTGGCGCAGGCGCAAATTATTTCCATGGAGGGATTTTGCAAAAATCTGCCCGATTTACCGCGTGGGCAAGGTGTGGAATTTAAACCTAATGTCGATAATGTTGTACCAGCAGATTTGAACGCTATTAAGCGCCCTGTTTTGGAGCCAATTATTATTCCAATAGAGGCGGACATTGCAAAAAAATATAATGTAAATCTATTTTCGAATAACCATCTAGAGGCGCAAAGTGATGTGGCTAGCATTGTGATTAATCCTGATGGATATGTGACTTATAATGGCGAAGATATTACGGGCGCCGCTTTTACTGCGTGTAGACAAGAGCGCGGGGATGATTTATCTTCGCAAAACAATAAAGATGAAGTTACGTCTGTTGATGTTGAACCAAAGCTTGAGTCAGAAAAAGAAGATACGAAAGATATTTTGCAAGCTATTCTTGACGATTTGGCGGCTTCGCGTGATGTCTCAACCCAAGATAATGTAAATTTAGATAACGATAAAAAGATTGTAGATCATGAGTAAGAAACCCAGAACAGCCATCACCCCGACAAGGGATGAAAATTTTCCTGAATGGTATCAACAAGTTATAAAGGCGGCGGATCTGGCCGAGAATGCGCCTGTGCGCGGTTGTATGATTATTAAACCTGCGGGCTATGCTGTGTGGGAGAATATGCAGCGGATTTTTGATGGCATGATTAAGGATCGCGGTGTAGAAAATGTGTATTTTCCGCTACTTATTCCGCTCGAATTTATTAGTCGTGAGGCCGATCATGTGGATGGGTTTGCCAAAGAATGTGCCGTAGTCACACATCACCGTCTAGAAAAAGATGAAAACGGAAAGCTACGTCCTGCTGAAAGCGCAAAACTTGAAGAGCCATATGTTATTCGTCCGACATCGGAGACGATCATTGGCGAGGCGATGTCGCGTTGGATTCAATCTTATCGCGACTTACCGATGAAGCTCAATCAGTGGTGCAATGTGATGCGTTGGGAAATGCGTACTCGCATGTTTTTGCGTACGTCTGAGTTTTTGTGGCAGGAGGGGCATAATGCCTTTGAAACAGCGAAGGATGCGCGTGATGATGCGCTTAAAATGCTGGAGGCTTATCGGATTTTTGCCGAAGATAGTCTGGCGTTGCCGGTTATAACGGGCGAGAAGACTGTGGATGAGCGCTTTCCTGGCGCGATTGCGACGTTTACGATTGAAGCAATGATGCAAGATGGTAAGGCTTTGCAAGCAGGGACTTCCCATGATTTAGGACAAAATTTTGCGAAAAGTATTAATATTAAATTTCAAAGTCGTGAAGGTGACGAAGAATTTGCGCATACGACAAGCTGGGGGATTTCGACGCGCCTTATTGGCGGTATGATCATGACCCATGCAGATGACGATGGAATGATATGGCCGCCTCGCGTTGCGCAGCATCATGTGGTTATCATTCCTATCACTAAGGATGACACGGATAATGATGCAATAATGGATCATTGTAGCGCGTTATCGGTTCAATTAAAGGCGCAAGGGGTGCGTGTTCGCCTTGATGATCGCGATATGCGTACGCCAGATAAGATGTGGGACGCTGTGAAACGGGGTGTGCCTATCCGTGTGGAAATTGGTGGGCGTGAAGCGGAAGAGGGTACGTTGACGCATGTGCGCCGCGATATAGGGCGCGATTCAAAAACGAGCTGTAGCATTGTTGAGTTTGTCGATGATGCGCATAATATTCTTGATGATATCCAATGCAGTTTGTTCAATAAAGCCAGAGCGTTCCGCGATGAAAATATTGTTGATGTTGCAAATGTAGCGGATATTGAAGCGCATTTTAAAGCTGAAAAAATTGGTTTTGTGCGTGCGGATGTTGGTGTGTTAGATGATGATGCCTACGCTCAAATTGCAAAGACATACGGTCTAACCAGTCGCTGCCTTCCTTTTTCCGATGATGGCAAGAAAGTATTGATCGGGAAGGCGTATTAAATCATGATCTCGAAATTTGAACGGTTGGTTGCTTGGCGGTATTTGCGCTCTAAAAAGGCGGAAGGGTTTGTGAGTGTTATCGCGGGCTTTTCATTTGCTGGGATTATGCTGGGTGTGGCGACGTTGATTATTGTGATGAGCGTGATGAATGGTTTTCGCGCGGAATTGTTTGGCCGCATCCTTGGCCTTAATGGCCATATGAATGTGTATTCACAAAATGGTCCGCTTTATGATTATGATTATTTGCGTACTAAAATAGAGCCTATGCGCGGTGTTGACATGGTTACACCTATCATTGAGGCGCAAACATTGATATCGAGCAGAGGTAGCGCGAGCGGCGTTATGGTGCGCGGTATGTCATGGGAGGATTTTACCAATCGCAAGGTTTTGCGCGAAGGAATCACATCGGGAAAGCTTGAGCATTTTACGGGTAATACGGTTGCTATTGGTGATGTTTTGGCGAAAAAATTAGGACTGAAGTCTGGCGATACGATCACGCTGACATCGCCGCAGGTGAAATCTACGCCGTTTGGCTCTATGCCACGGCAACGTGCCTATACGGTGGCGCTGATTTATGATGTGGGGATGTATGAATATAATAGCGGGTTTATCT
>JBBKXA010000107.1:0-3966 GCA_037969235.1 Bdellovibrionales bacterium
CTGAGCTTGGAGTGAGGAACACCTTTTTTGTTGTAAATTTCTTGCCCTAAGATTGATAAAACGCCATGGCTGTTTTGATCATCGATCTTAAGTGTTTTGCACTTCGAACTTTGTGCTTCTCCTATGAGCTGATCTAATATGAAAGTTATGAGATTCTTATTGTACTCAATAGAATGAATTTCCGCTCCACTTCCATTAAAGCCTATAAAATCACCAAAATTATGAGCTAAAATGAGGGCTTGTGGAGTGCCTCCACTGACTACAAAGAAAGATATATCTGCAAACCCTTCTCCAGTTTCGTGAAGGCGATATTCACTTTCTAATTTAAATTCTGCTAAAGAGGGCGTAGATATTCCATTTGAATTTTCTAATATAAGAATAAATTCATCAGGGGCGTCCTTATAAGATACTTTAGCGTATTGCGTCATGTTTAAAGCTTCAGCAGCCCCTTCAAAACATCAACAACATGAATCACATCTTCTTCATTCATTTGTACATAGAGTGGAAGCGAGAGTGTTGCCTCGAAATATTTCTGCGCACCTGCGAGGTTTCTTTCACCGTATAAATCAAAGTAGTAGGGTTGTGTATGAACGGGAATGTAATGCACTTGCGAGCCGACATTTTGTTCTTTAAGCGCCGCCATGAGGTCGTTTCTTGATATATCTAGCGCATCAAAATTAAGGCGGATTGCGTATAAATGCCATCCCGTTTTTTCGGCTCTAACCCTGTGGGGAATTTCTATATGATCCGATAGGCCGTCCAGTTGCTGATTATAATGTTGGACGAGCGCTTCTCTCTTTTCAATGAAGCGATCCAGCTTGTTTAATTGTGAAAGCCCCAAAGCGCATTGTATATCTGTGACGCGGTAATTGTAACCGAGATGCTTCATATCATACGCCCATGGATCCATGGGCACGTCTCTGGTCATGCCATGATGACGGCGCACCTTCATGCTCGCAGCGTAGTCTTTATTATTGGTTGTAATCGCACCCCCTTCCCCCATGGCAATGGTTTTCACGGGATGGAATGAGAACGTGGACATATCCTCATATGAGCATGATCCAATCGGGCTATCATTATATGTGCCGCCAATGGCATGCGCCGCATCGGCAATGACTTTAATATTTTTCTTTTGGGAGATGTCTGCGATGTCTTTCAGATCGACCGCTTGACCAGCCAAGTGCACAGGAAGAACGGCCTTGACGCTCCACCCCATTTTCTCCGCGTAAGAGAGCGCCTCAACGTAATGTTCCGCGCGCATGAGGCCAGTGCGGGCATCAACATCGCTAAACACCACATTCGCGCCACAATATCTCACCGCATTAGCTGTGGCTAGAAATGTGATTGTGGGAACAATCGCACATTCATCGTCTTTAAGGTCAATTGCGAGACATGCCAAGTGCAGAGCTGTCGTGCCATTGGAGCAGGCCACGGCGTATTTTGATCCCGTTGCATGCGCAAGCTTTTCCTCAAATGCCTCCACAGCAGGGCCAGTAGTAAGGAAATCCCCTTTAAGCACGTTTACTACAGCTTGGATGTCATCATCCTCAATGTTTTGACGCCCATACGGCAGCATATTAAATTGCCTTCATTAATTGTTTTAAGTCGCTTTCGCTTAACCATTCGACGTTATTATCACTGGAGTATGAGAAGTTTTCATCAACCTTTTCGTAATTTTGATAACGATCAGCATCGGCGGCATCCCAGAAATTAAATGATGGCTCTATAACATAGCGATCATCTAGCTCATGCGTGCTACGGCTGTCATCGGACGGCACCATTATTTCATGGAGCTTTTCGCCTGGGCGTATACCAACAATCTTATGCTCCACGCCCGGTACAATGATATTAGCAAGGTCTGTGATTTTCATGCTTGGGATTTTAGGCACAAATATTTCTCCCCCCTTCATCATTTCCAATGACGACAGCACAAAATTCACGCCTTGATCAAGCGTAATCCAAAAACGGGTCATTCTTTCATCTGTAATCGGAATAAATTCTGCGTTTTCATTTTTCAATTTTTGGAAAAAGGGAATTACTGAGCCGCGAGAGCCGAAAACATTCCCGTAGCGCACAACCGAAAATCTGGTTTGCCCTGTGCCCACAAGGTTGTTGCCCGATACAAAGATTTTATCCGATGCCAGCTTGCTCGCTCCGTATAAATTAATTGGATTTGCCGCTTTATCTGTAGAAAGCGCGACCACATGCTTAACGTCATTATCAATTGCGGCTCTAACAATATTCTCAGCACCCATGACATTGGTTCTAATGCACTCCATGGGGTTGTATTCAGCAGCTGGAACTTGTTTCAATGCCGCGGCATGAATGATAATATCTATTCCTCTGAGCGCCAAATTGAGGCGATCTCTGTCTCTGACATCACCGATGAGAAACCTGACAGGATGCGGTGCATATTGAGAGAGAAACTGTTCCATCTCATATTGCTTAAGCTCATCACGAGAATAGATAACAATTTTTTTGGGATTAAAATCCTTGACTAGCTTCTCAACAAACGCCTTACCGAAAGAGCCTGTGCCTCCTGTAATTAAAATTGAGCTATGTTCTAAATTAAGATTTTTAGGGGGAAATAATCTCATGTTACAGTCTTATAATTCCTGTTTTTTTAAATGTGCTATTTTTAATAGGATGTAATGAGGTAGTAGGCAAGGTAAAATTCTATATATCCCTGCCTTTAATGGTGGGCTCAAATTCATCGGATGCATTTAAAATATGCGTAAATCTATTGATTGCTGCTTGCATTGAAAACTGTTGAGGAAGGAGAGAATCTCTATACGCGTTTGTTGGAAGGGGCTTAACGTCTTTCATTAAATCCAGAAATTCTTTCATATGTTGCGCAATACGCACATCGTCAGAATTTGCAAAATCTGCTATCTCTTGAATGCCGCCTGATGTGCTGGTTGCAATAACGGGCGTACCAACAGCGAGAGATTCTAATACCGCATTGGGCAGACCTTCGAATCTTGAGGGCATTAAAAAACAATCCGCGCCCGCTATGTATGGCCAAGGCTCTTTTGTGAAACCGGGGAGAAAAATATTATCATGTAGACCGTGCTGCTTGATTAATGCCCCAAGTTTGGTACGCTCGTGACCTGCACCCCAAATAGTGAACCTCCAATTATAATCGCACTCAAAGGTTGATAAAGCTTCGATGAGTTGGTCAAACCCTTTTTGTCGGTGCATCCTGCCAGCGGCGATAAAATGCACTGTATCGGCGCGATCCAAATTCTGAAGTGTCATTGGGCTTCCGACTCTCAGGAGGTCTATATTTACGGGGTTATATAATATGGCGTGATGCCCGATATTGGCATGCAGAATTTCATCAAACTCATCAATTATTTTTTGGGATGGGCTGATGACTATATTAGCGAGTGGGTAGAGTGTTTTGTACAAAAGCTTAACAAACCAGCCATATTTTTTAGTATCAAAAATAAAGGATGGTGTGATCGCTTCACGCACAACAATACGCGTCTTCAAGAGCAAAGGCCTTAATAATAAAAGCAAAAAATTAGTATGTGCCATTGTTGCGACTACGACATCAGGCTTGATTTTCTTCAGCCTTAAATACAAAGGCACAATGCCGAAATATATTTTTTTATAACTGCCTAATGTATGAATAGGGATGTCTTTGGCGATAAGATTTTTCAAAGCGCCGTTGCGGCGAAAGCAAATAAATTCTGGAGAAAATTGTCTGCGGTCTATTGCGTTCATTAAATTAATAAGCACCCTTTCTGCTCCACCAGCAGAATAAGAGGGTAGAATAAATACAACTTTTTTAGGTTTGCTCATTATGACCCTTATATACGCCGTTAGAGTGTTTTAAACAATGAGAGACCTCAGCATAACTAGAAGATTCCCAAAGGCAAGAATATTTGGTATCTTTGGTCATGCAAAAACCATTTATCAGCCAGCCAGAACTCTTTGTCACCAGCAGTGATCTTGATCACC
>JBBKXA010000108.1:0-22806 GCA_037969235.1 Bdellovibrionales bacterium
GGTATGAAGATTTCGGAATCGAGTTTTGATTTTTATAAATGCGCGCCGTTTTGTGTGGGCGTTTTGGTGCTTTGTGGTTTTGGGTTTTCGTTGATGTTGACGCCTGAACTTCAGTCGCAGAGCATGCTGGCGGCGGTTTTGTGTTTTGCTTTTGCGGCGATGTTTGCGGTGATGCAATTAGATGTTCGTGATTTAAAAAATCCTGTCATTATTTTGTTGGCGTTGTTTTGGGCTTTGGCGCTGGTGAGTGTTTTGCGCAGTGAAGTATACATGTCGAGCGCGGTATATTTCGGGGTGTTTAGCATTTTACCGCTTTCATTTTTATGTATAGTGTCGATGCGCGGATCAGCCGTCTTTTTTAAAACGATCGCCTCAGGTTTGGGTGTGATGGCTTGCTTTATATCCGTGTATTCGTTGGCGCATTATTTTGGACAAAGCGCATATGCGCGATGGCCGTTTTCTAATCCTAATAGTTTGGCGGGGGTCGCGAGTTTAGGATTCTTTGCAGCGTTTGGTGCGATGTTTGTGGCGCGTGGACATGTGGGCAAAATAACGTTGGTGATCTTGGCAGCGTTGTTATTTCTCACTATTTTCTCTACGGGTAGCCGGGGGGCATTGTTAGCGATGCTGGCGATGCTCTTGCCGCTGGTGTTTTTGTTGCGTGGTGCGGTCTGGGTGGATCGTCGATATATAGTGGCGTTGCTTTTAATTATATTAGTTGCGAGCGCGGGTATGTTTATGCAAGCGCCGAATAATTATTTTGGTGTTGTTGGGCGTTTGGCGCAAACGGCGGCGGGGGATATGCCCGTATTTTCACAGCGTTTGGATTTGTGGCGTTCTGCTGTGCAGATTGTCCAAAATCATCCATTGAGCGGTACTGGGATTGGGACGTTTTTTTACTATTACCCAGAAGTGCGTAGTGTTGGTGACGGATCTACTGCGGGGCTGATGGTGCATAATGATGTTTTGCAATTTGCAGTTGAGATGGGTGTTTTAGCGCCGATTTTATTTTATGGTTTGGTGATTATTTTATTTATACGAAGCGTATCGTTTTTTAATATAAGTGGCGATGAGGGTGCTCGTATTCGTGTGCTTTCTTCTTTTGCTGGCTTGAGTGCTTTTGTGTTGCATGCGCATATTACATTCCATTTTCATGTGCTGTTTTTATTGGGAATGTGCGGGGTGGTTTTGGGGTATTGGTTTATCCATGCTTATCCGCGTGAGGCAAATGCAGAAGTTGTCGAGCGGGGGAAGAGTAATAGATTCATATTGGCGGTGTTGATTGCTGTATTTGTAGCGGTTATGGCGTTTATACAGGTGCCGCAAATATTGGTGCAGCGTGCGCAAAGCCAAATGCGCGCAGGTGATATGGAGGGCTATATCGCGGATATTAACCGCGCGGATCGTTTGTCGTATTATACCAATGCGTCTGCGATTTTGGAGGCCGCGAATTTGAAAATGGCGGGCTTGCAAATCAATGCACCGTTGATGGAGCAAGGTGATATTCGCGAGCTTCGGGATGAGATTTTGGAGATGTTGCAGGATGTGGAGGCGCTTAACCCTCGCTTGGCGGTGATTAATTTTAAACGCGCGGAAATTGTGCAATATGTGGATTTGTATTTAGATGAAGAAAATCGTCAAGCGCGTGCAAAAAGGGAGGAAGGTTATTTGCTCGCGGCGTTGAGGATTGATCCGCTTTATTTACCGGCACGGATGCGGTTATTTGTTTTTTATAAAAATAGTGGAGATGCGACGCGGGCTTATGATGTTTTGAAGGCGGGCTTAGTTTGGCCATATAGGTCGCATAATCCACGATTGTTTTTGAAAACGGTGATGCAGATGGCAAGTGCGCAAGGGGATGATGATGTTTTGGAGCGCGCGCAAACGCTGTGGCGCGTTTATTTTAAGGGTGCGGCTCTGCCCGTTGAAGAGGCGATTTAAATATGAATGATGCTTTTCAATTACCTGATTTATTTGTAATTGCCTGTATTGCTTGTGGGGCGGCGCTGTTGTGTGCGCCGTTTTTATGGATAGGGTATGGAGCGCGACGTGGACTGGCTCTATACCGAGTTGCAAGTGGGGCGTTTTTTTCGGCGCTGGCATTGGTGGCTTTTGGTTCATTTCTAAACGGTGTGTTTGCGGCACATCATGTTTTGAAAACTGAAATTTTTATATTTGCATTTTGCTTGTTGTTGATTTGGCTTGTGCATCGGCGGCAAGGTGTGAAGATGTTTATGCTTTATAATTGTTCCATTATAGTGATTGTGACGATCCTAATGTCGATTTTGGGTTTTGTGTGGGGGGTGTTTACGGTTTTGAATTTTGTTGATTTTGGTTTTATTGAACCGTTGCGCGAGAGTGTTTTGATTGTTGGCGCGTTATACATGCTGGTTTTGTGGAAGGTGTTTCAAAAAACACGGATGAAGGCGGCAGAGGGGATGTTGTTTCGCCAAATGCTTTGGCCGATTGCGCTGGGGCTTTTAGTTTGGATGATGCCGTTGATGGTGATGAATTTTGTGCATTCAGAGAAGTACCATAAAATGCGCGATTATGCTCCGCGTTTGCAAAAAGTGTAAATATTGTAAACTGTCCACAGGCTTTCGTGCTTTTTATTGATTTCATGCTGGCAGGGGGATGCTATACGTGCGATTCATAAATTAAGCAAGATATACTCTTGATTTTCACTCACTTTAAAGCACATCATAAGATATGACTGACGACGATATATTACGCTACGATAAAATGGTTGAGACTGCGCTTCGCGGGGTGGTTAAAAAATCAATCGAAGAAGTGAAAGAAGATTTTGGTGATAGCGGCGGTATGCCAGGTGAACATCATTTCTACATCACGTTTTTAACGGATTATCCAGGGGTGAAAATTCCGGATTATTTGCGTGATCGCTACCCTGGTGAAATGACGATCGTGTTGCAGTATCAATTTAGCGATTTGTTTGTGACATCGGAAAAGATGGGCGTGACGTTATCGTTTAATAATGTTCCAGAAAAATTAGAAGTACCGCTCGCGGCGATTAGTATTTTTGCCGATCCTTCGGTGAATTTCGCGTTGCAGTTTCAACCTCTTGGGGATGCGATTGAGGATAGTGATTTGGCGCTTCTTGATGAGCTGGATGACGATGGCCCAGATGATGATGGATCAGGCGGCGGCGGTTCAAAAGGTAAGTCTTCGAAAAGCGAAGATAGCGGTCAGGTTATTTCGCTGGATAAATTCCGTAAGAAATAAGGATTTCGCGTGGGCTCCATTATTGATGGCGATTACAAGGCCTTGCTGAAGCGGGGTGAGTTTATTGATGATTCGCGTGATGGGCGAGTTGTGCCGTTTAAAATTTACCATCCCGTGAGTGATACGCTTGAAGCGCTCGGCGCTGCGCCGCAAAAATTTCCTGTTATACTTTGGAGCCATGGATTTGGTGGAAACCGCGATGGGGCGGGTTTTATTTCCCGACATCTTGCGAGTCATGGTTATGTGATTGTGCATATTACGCATCATGGCACGGATAGCTCCTTATGGGAGGGCAAGCCCGGGCATCCGTGGGATCATTTGAAAAAGACGGTGGTGAGCCGAGAGACAACGCTTAATCGTTTTCGCGATGTGCCGTTTGCGCTTAATCAATTGTCGCAATGGATGGTTGAGCATCCCGATGTTGGGGTGCATATGGATATGGATAGGCTTGGGATTTCGGGGCATTCGTTTGGAGCGATGACCACCCAAGTGATGGCGGGGCAGATGTTTCCCGATGAAGATGGGCAATTAATGGCGATGCCAGAGCCGCGCTTTAAGGCGGGAATTTTATATTCACCCGTGCCGATTTCGCATTTGTTGGACGATGGCATGAGCGATGAAGATGTTTATGGCACGATCTCAATTCCCTTGCTGCATATGACGGGGACGGACGATGGATCGCCGCTGCATGATTTTGGCTATGCGGAGCGTTTGAAGGTGTATGAGCATTCGGGACAAAATTCGGGCGCGCCAGAAAAATTCCTGCATGTTTTGGAAGGTGGCGATCATATGATTTATAACGGCACGCGCGGGAAGCTGGGCAATAATGATTTGCGCGAGGCACATGAGGCAGAGATTTTGAATGTCGCGCTGAAATTTTGGGATGCGTATTTGAAGGATGATGCGGAGGCGAAGGCGTGGCTTGAGAAAAACCAAAATCCTGATTTATAGGCTTTGCATTTTGCAAAACGCTTGCTAATGTTTGAATCATGAAAACATTAGACGAAGTTACAGCGTTATATAAGCGACCACTCCTTGATCTCATTTATGATGCCGCAACGGTGCATCGGACGAATCATGATCACCATGAAATGCAGATGTGTACTTTGCTGTCGATCAAGACGGGCGGATGTATGGAGGATTGCAAATATTGTTCGCAATCCATTCATAATAATGCGGATTTAGAAAAAGAGATTTTGATGAAGACGGATGCGGTTTTGGCGCAGGCGAGGGCGGCGAAAGAATCGGGGTCTACGCGTTTTTGTATGGGGGCAGCGTGGCCGCGCGTATTGGATGGACGGGCGTTTGATCGTGTTTGCGATATGGTTAAGGGTGTTTCGGATATGGGCATGGAGGCGTGTTGCACGCTGGGGATGTTGACGGAAGATCAGGCGCATAAATTAAAGGCGGCGGGATTGACGGCGTATAATCACAATTTGGATACGTCCGAAGAGTATTACGATAAAATTATCACGACGCGCACGTACCAAGATCGTTTGGATACATTGCAAAATGTTGCCAAGGCGGGGATTTCGGCGTGTTGCGGCGGTATTTTAGGTATGGGCGAGAGCGAGGAAGATAGGATTTCTCTGCTTCATACTTTGTGTAATTTAGATCCTCAGCCTGAGTCGGTTCCGATCAATATGCTGGTGCCTGTTGAGGGGACGCCGATGGCGGATGTTGCGCCGCTGGATATTTTTGAATGGATACGAGCGATTGCGGTGGCGCGGATTTTGATGCCTAAGGCAATGGTGCGCTTAAGTGCTGGGCGTCTTGAGATTTCGAGAGAAGCGCAGGCGTTTGCTTTTATGGCGGGGGCGAATGCGATATTTACGGGGGAGAAATTACTGACTACCGCCAATCCTGAGAGTGATTTTGATTATGATTTGTTAAATACGCTGGGGATGAAGCCGCGTGCGCCGTATAAAGATGAGCCCGTGACGGCGCAAGGTGGTGGGTGCGGTCAACCCGGCGGATGTGGATGCGCGGCGAAAGCGGCTTAGCTATTAGATTTTCATCTAAGACTCTACGCAGCACTAAGGGTTTTTAGATTTAAATTGAAATAAGGTATGTAAAGCTATGAGTAAAATTGTTTCAGCTATTGGTTTATCGGCGATGATTTCTTTTGCGCTTGCTGCGCAAAGCGCAGATTTGTCGAAAGCGGATGTGTGTGTACTGAATAGAGTGATGGATGATATTATGGATAGCGCAAATGCATATTTATTCACGCAAACCAGACGGGATACAAGAAAACATCCACAATATGTAGAATTTATTACTGAATTGTGTGAAGAAGAGACAGAATCGAAAGTCAGCGAAGCAATTGATCATTTGCGTAGAGATGGTATCGCAACATTTATCATTCCATGGCGACAGGGGCTATAGGCAATGTGAAAGAGTTCTGCATGCCTTTGTTTCATGTGCTTTAAAATGATGAATAATTTTTCAACGAAACTCGATAATTTAAAATCGCGGGGGCGGTATCGTTCTTTGGTGCTTCCTTGCGGCGTTGATTTGACTTCGAATGATTATTTGGGGCTGGCGGAGGATTCGTTTTTGCGCGATGCGGCGGCGGCGTTTTTACATGATGGTGGGCAGATTGGCGCGGGTGGGTCGCGGTTGTTGCGTGGGCATACGGATGCGCATGCTTCGCTGGAAGATTATGCGGCGGGATTTTTTAAAGCACCGCGCAGCTTGTTTTTTGCTAGCGGATACCAAGCGAATATGGCGATTTTTCAGGCTTTACCGACACGCCATGATGTGATTATTTTTGATGAATTTGTGCATGCGAGTGCGCGGGAGGGAATACAAAATTCCCCCGCCACACATGTAAAATTTCCGCATAATGATATGGATGCGCTGGAGCTTGCGCTTAAGAATGCGGCGGGTGCTCAGGCGCAGGTTTGGGTGGCGGTTGAGAGTGTTTATTCAATGGATGGCGATGTTGTGCCGATTGAGCGCCTCTATGGATTAATAAAACAATACGATGCGTATTTAATTTTAGATGAGGCGCATGGGGTTGGGGTATGCGGTGATACGGGTCGGGGTGTATCGGAAGAATTGATTGACCGCGTAGGGTATGAACGGTTGATTGTGCTTCATACTTGCGGCAAAGCTCTCGGTGTTGCGGGGGGATTGGTGTGTGCTTCGGATGATGTGATTGAGATGATGATCAATTGCGCGCGAGGGTTTATTTATTCGACCGCGCCGATGCCGCTTCAGGCGCATTTGGTGCAGCAGGCTTTGGTATGGCTTAGGAGTGCGGAAGGTACGGCGCGGCGGGATTATTTGCGTGAAACTTGCGCGCATGGGCAAGTTTTGTTTGGTGGGGCGGGGACGCATATTGTGCCCATTATTATTGGCGATGACGCACGAGCTGTTGAGATCGCAGAAACGCTTCAAGCTAAAGGATGGGATATACGTGCGATTCGTCCGCCAAGTGTGCCGGAGGGCACGGCGCGGCTTCGGCTTTCATTGAGTGCGGCTTTGGACACAGGTGTGTTGGATGCGTTTGCCGCGGATTACAAAAACGCCTCGCAGAAACTAATATCGCGAGGCGTTTGAATTTATTAACAGTTATAGTTCTACCACTTGTAAACACCGTCGGTATCTATGGTTTGATATGTGGTGACGACTGTTTTATATTCGCTTTCATCCACATAGCCGTTGGCATCAACGTCCCATGTTGAAAAGATCACGTTGTCTTTACCGTTGGCATATTCTTCGAAATCAATACGTCCATCGGCATCAGCGTCTAATTTTACAAATTCATATGCTTTTGCGTCTTCGGTTTGAACGGGTTTGTACCATACTTTGGTGTATGTGTTCCATTCATCATCGGCGATGAATTTGTCGCCGTTTACATCGATTACATTATAGCTGTAAGTAACGTATTCATCAGCATCGAGGAAACCGTTATTGTTAGCATCAAATGCGTAATAACCGCTTTTTTTGGTTATTTGAGCATCGGTGTTCACATCAGCATTCACATCTGCACCTACTGTCGTTGAAATAACAGGTGTATCGGCTGTGACCGTGGTTGTTACAGTTTTTGTTATGTCTGTTGCGAGGGCTACGCCGCTTAATGCCATAGTTGCGATTAAGGCGGTGGTTGCGAAAAATTTAGTGTTCATCGTTCGTCCTTTTGGTTATAGAGTTAGAGACAAGATGTAAACAGATGGACGAGCGAAGAGTTCCCAAGCATGAGCAATATCTGCATTATCACCGGCACGGATACGGATATCGGCAAAACTGTGGTCGCGGCGATGTTAACGCTGGCGTTGGGAGCAACATATTGGAAGCCTGTGCAGGCTGGTATACAAGGCGGGGTGGATACGCGCATCGTACAAAAAATGACGGGGTTGCCGGAGGAGCGGTTTTTGCCAGAGCAATATGTGTTCAGTGAGTCGCTATCGCCGCATCGCGCGGCGGAAATTGATGAGGCGTTGATTGATGTTGATGCGTTGATGTTGCCCAAGATAGAAACGCCGTTGATTATTGAAGGGGCGGGTGGGTTGATGGTGCCGCTGACGCGTAATAATTTGTTGATTAATGTATTTAAGCGATGGAATGCGGATGCGCGTGTGCCCGTTATTCTGGTGGCGCGCAGTGGGCTGGGGACGATTAATCATACGCTGTTATCGCTGGAGGCGCTGTGGAGTCGGAATATTCCCGTGCATGGCATTATTTTTGTGGGTGAGAAAAACGAGGATAATATGCGCACGATTGCAGAGTTTTCCGACACTAAAATTCTTGGGTGGCTTCCTTTTCTTGACACGCTGGATGCAAAAAGTTTAATTACCGTATTCGAAGAAAATTTCAATATGGATGATTTTTAAAATATGTTGAGTAAAGATATTTCCGCGATCTGGCATCCGATGACCCAGCACAAGACTTTTGGCCCTGCCATTCATGTTGAGCGCGCCAAGGGGGCATATTTATATGCGCGTGATGCGACCAAAGGCGGGCGGAAGATTATTGATGGTATTTCGAGCTGGTGGGTGAATACGCACGGGCATTGCCACCCAAAAATAGTTGAAGCGGTGCGTGAGCAAGCAGGTAAGCTGGAGCAGGTGATCTTTGCGGGTTTTACGCATGATCCGGCGGAAAATTTGACGCGTGCGCTCATGCGCAGTGTGCAAAGGGAATTTGAGAATAGCGAAGGGCAAATCCCAGAACATGTGTTTTATTCCGACAGCGGGTCTACGGCGATTGAAGTGGCGCTCAAAATGGCTATTGGGTTTCACCAAAATGCAGGGCAAAAACGGCATAAGGTGATTGCGTTGGAAGGCGGGTACCACGGCGATACGTTTGGCACGATGTCTACGGGGGCGCGTGGGGTGTTCAATGCGGTTTATGAATCGTTTTTGTTTGATGTGAAGCATGTGCCGTTTCCTGCGAAAGGGGCGGAGGCGCAGAGTCTTATGTGGCTTGATCGCTGGCTTAAGAAATATGGTGAGCAAACGGCGGCGTTTGTGTTTGAGCCTATCGTGCAAGGCGCATCGGGGATGCGGCAATATTGCCCGAGTGTGTTGAAAAAAATGGTGCAGATGTGCCGTGAATATGGCGTAATAATGATTGCGGATGAGGTGATGACAGGATTTGGTCGTACGGGCACGATGTATGCGTGTACACAGGCCGAAATTGCGCCAGATTTGCTATGTTTATCCAAGGGGATAACGGGCGGCTTTTTGCCTATGGGGGCGACGCTGGCGACGCGCGAGATATACAAGGCGTTTTATCATGAGGATAAGGCGAAGCAGTTTTTTCATTCTACATCTTTTACGGCCAATTCGTTGTCTTGCGCGGCGGCAGTGGCGAGTTTGGAGATATGGGAGAATGAGCCAGTATTAACGCGAATTGCCAATATAGAGGCAGCGCATCGCAGAGCGGCGGGATGGTATAGTGCGCGCCCCGATGTGGCTGATGTGCGGGTGAAGGGTAGCATTTTTGCGATTGATGTGCGCGATGATGTGCAGGGGTATTTATCCAATGTCGGTGGGAAAATTTATGATTTTATGTTGGAAAACGATATTCTGCTCCGCCCGATTGGCAATACGATTTATATTCTGCCGCCATATTGCATTAAAAAAGCGGATTTGGAGCGAATTTATGAGGTGCTATGGGCTGCGCTGGATTCGCTGCGTGTGGATTGTGGGCGCGTGGATGTGAAACAGACGATGGTGAAGCGCGCGGCCTAGGGGTTATTCTCATCTGAATCTCTTTTTATTTTTGCAAGCCTTATGGCGGTTACGAAAAAGCTAGTCATCACAAAACATGCGGATATGACATGCGGCACGCCGACCATATAGATACTGCCAATCATAAAGCCACATAATAAAATTGTGGTTATTGTGTATGGTTCTAGGGTAAAGGGTAAATGTGTTGGGAGAAATATCATTGAAAGCAAAGTTTTAATCCATTTTTGTTTGGTTTCAGGCAAATCACGATATTTTGAAATCTGCAGGCACAAAATAATAGCCAGCAAAATGCACGTGCAAAAATACCATGCATGTTTAAAAAACATCATGACAAGCCCTATTATGCCGAATAATAAGTTGAAATGTTCGTTGAACCCAACGTAGCGACGACCTATATTGGAATATTGCATAGGCGGGTTAGCTTCGTTCATCCATGTGGTTTGATCGGGATTGAATTTGAAAATTGCGGGGAAGGGGTAGACGGTCTTCCACATAAATACCCAGCAATTTTTGGCATTGAAGCATAGGGGGATGGCTTCAATTCTTGAGGGCGTAAGGGCTATGATTTTGCCATATTCATCACGAATTTGTATGCGCGATATACCTATTGGTTGAAAGCGGGGATCATCTGCGTGTGCTATTTCTAGTGTGAGTTTTTTATTGTCTATGGTTTTAAATATCTTGATTTCTGTTGTTTCGTAATTATGGATAATATTAAAGCCGTAAGCTGGTGCAATTAACGTAGCAACAAAAATAATCATCAGTAAAAATGTTGAAAACATATTCATATTTATAACTATAGCACCTTGTAAAAATTTCGTCATATCGTTATGTTTTGCTTCATGAGTACAGAGATTGATCCATTTAGGGCGTCAGGTATGCGCGATAATAATGCGGGATATGAAGCGCCGGTGCGGACGTTTTTGACGGCGCTGGTGCGGGAACCGAAGCGGCATGCGTTGTTTTTGAACATGTTGTCAATGCTTGAGCATATGGGAAGCCGTAAGATTATGGTTTCGCAGATGAATCGCGGAGATGTGCTGGATCAAGATACGTTGCAGCATTTAGCGGAAGAAGCGCGGCATGCCTATTTCTTTAAACGTCATGCGGAGCGCATTAATGGCGCGGCGATGAAGGGCTGGATTGATGGCAATACCACCGCGCGCGTGCCAGCGCTCATGTATTTTGGGCGCATGGATGCGGGGATTTCCAAGACTGTAGGGAATGAAGCGGCTTATGGGTGGGTGTCGTTGATTATTGAGCTACGCGCTTGTTGGCTATATGGGATTTATAATCAAGTGGTTGAGGCCGAAGGTGTGCATTTGCCGCTTAAGGGATTGCTCGCGGAGGAAGATCATCATTTGGCCGAAATGTTTGCGATGTGCGGCGAAAATCATGATCTGCTTAAAGAACTTTCGGCGTATGAAACTACGCTTTTTGTAAAATTGTGGGATGCGATTGAGGTTGAGCATCGCGCAATTGCGCGTGACGTATCTATGGATAAGGCGCATGCGGCATAAGATTCACGCTTTGCGTGAATGATTCGCTGTGCTAAGTTTTGATTCTCTTAAGATAGACATTTAGATATGAAAGATATTTGCCATGAAATTGAGCATTGAACGCGCCGCGCTTTTAAGACCGTTAAACCACGTGCAAAGTGTTGTGGAGCGTCGTAATACTATTCCGATTTTGTCGAATGTTTTGATTAAGGCTGAAGACGGTAATTTATCATTATCCACCACGGACATGGATTTAGAGATTAACGAATCTGTAGCGGCGAAGGTTATTACGCCCGGTTCGACAACGGCGCCCGCGCATACGTTGCATGACATTTTGCGTAAGTTACCAGATGGATCGGATGTTGAGCTTGCGCTCAATGCCGAAGGCACACAAATGACCGTGAAAGCGGGACGTTCGCAGTTTAAGCTTTCTTGTTTGCCCACGACTGATTTCCCAGAAATTGGTACGGGTGATTTACCCAATGGGTTTTCAATTCCTGCGGCGGATATGCGTGCGTTGATTGATCGCACCAAATTTGCGATGAGCACGGAAGAAACGCGGTATTATTTGAACGGAATTTACTTGCATGCAGCCGAGCGTGAAGGTGTGAAAGTTTTGCGCGCTGTGGCGACCGATGGTCACCGTTTAGCGCGTTTTGAAATGCCATTGCCTGAAGGTGCGGCGGAGATGCCAGGGATTATCATTCCACGTAAAACAATTGTTGAATTGCGCAAGCTTGTGGATGAAGCGGCGGATTCCATTCACGTGACATTGTCGGAGAATAAAATTCGTTTCGCGTTTGATCATGTGGTTTTGACTTCGAAATTAATTGATGGGACGTTTCCTGATTATCAACGTGTTATCCCCGAAGGGAATGACAAAATCGTTGAAGTCGATGCGAAAATGCTTACGAGCGCGGTGGACCGTGTTTCTACTATTTCTGATGGTAAATCGCGCGCGATTAAGATATCGCTGAATGGTAAGCAAATGACGGTTTCTGCGTCTTCTGCGGAATCGGGGAGTGCGACGGAAGAGGTTGAAGTGAATGGTGATACTGATATTGAAATTGGTTTTAATGCCAAGTATCTGCTCGATATTACTTCGCAAATTGAAGGTGAGGGGTGTCGTTTGACTTTGGCGGATGCTGCGTCTCCGACGATTATTCAGGATAATTCTGATCCTTCATCTCTCTATGTGTTAATGCCTTTGCGCGTTTAGCAATTAAAAGGTCTTTGGCCTGCAAATAAAATATTTTCTGTGATCCGATGCTCACGTATGAAATGTACGCTCCGCTTCGGTTTTCGAAAATTTTTCATTTTCGACTCAAATCTCTTTAATTGGTTTTAGCATTTATAAAAGTGAGTGTTGTGATAGATTTTCAAATTAAACCATTAAATCAGTGTCCCCAATATATTGAAGTATGTGCGGCGTGGAATTATGCGCAGTGGGGGTGTTATGAGCCCGAGGAGACGTATGAGCGGGCTTTGGCGCATTATAAAAGCAGTGTAGACGATCAATCATTGCCGCTTTATTGGGTGGCATATGATGATGTGCGGCCAATGGGGATGATTGGTTTGCGCACATATGAGCATCCCGATCATACAGACCTTAAGCCGTGGATAGGTGGGGTTTTTGTGCATCCAGAATTTCGTGGCCGTGGCATAGCCGTGGCTATGATGGATGTGGCGCTTAAGAGCGCGCGCGACGTTTTTGGCTATAAGAAATGTTATTTGCAAAGCTATACGCCTGATTACTACGCAAAATTTGGGTGGATAAATTTGGGCAATGTTCGTGATACTGCAGATGTTCATCCCGATGGAATTTATTTGATGGAGAAAAAGTTATGAGGGGTGTTTTTCTGGATTTTGGGACATATTATCCCGATGGGTTGGATATTGCAGCGTTGGAGGCGGCGATTGATGATTTTACGTTTTATGATCATACCGCGCCAGAAGATGTCGCGGCGCGGATTGCGGGAGCGGACATTGTGCTGACCAATAAAGTTGTGTTGGATCGTGCGTTGATTAGGGGTGCGCCTGCGCTGAAGCTGATCATTGCTGGGGCGACGGGGTATAATAATATTGATGTGGCGGCGGCGCGAGATGCGGGAGTGGGTGTATGCAATGTGCGCGGATATTCAACGCCTTGTGTGACGCAACATGTTTTTATGCTGATACTGGCTTTGCGCTCGCATATTATTTCTTATCATGCCGATGTTAAAAAAGGGCGGTGGGAGGAAAGCCGCGATTTTTGTTTTCTTGATTATCCGATCCATGAGTTAAATGGGCAGACTATGGGGATTATCGGATATGGCGATTTAGGGCGTAGTGTTGAGGCGGTGGCTAAGGCGTTTGGTATGAAGGTTTTGATTGCGGATCGTAAAGGTGCGGATACGATACGCGAAGGGCGGACGGATTTTGATGCGGTAATTGTGCAAAGCGATGTGATTACGTTGCATTGTCCATTGACTGCGGAAACTACGGATCTGATTGGTGCGGCGGAATTGGCGGCGATGAAAAATAGTGCGTTGCTCATTAACACTGCGCGCGGCGGTATTGCGAATGAGGCGGCGTTGGCGGATGCTGTGCGTAATCATATAATTGGAGGCGCGGGAGTTGATGTTTTTTCACAAGAGCCGCCGAGTGATGGGAATCCCTTGTTAGACGTTGATTCACCGAATTTGATTGTTACGCCGCATGTGGCGTGGGCGAGCCGTCAAGCGTGTCAGCGTTTATTTGATCAGCTGGTTGAGGTGATTGAGGCGTATGAAAAAGGTGAGCCAATGAATCTGGTTTCTTAAATTACGGCGTATTTATAAAAAAAGCCGCCTTGATTTCTCAAAGGCGGCTTTAATGTTTCTATACGAAACGAATTACTTCGTTTGGTATTCTTTGAAAACGCGCTCAGAACGTACTGGTGTTTCTGTGCGAGTTGTCGCAGATGCATTTGAGTGCGACGCTGTGCGCTCAGTTGCATAAGGAGGAGCTGTATCAACATCGCCTCTGCCCATTGTGTCACAAGCAGATAGTGCCATTGCTGTACCAGCGATACATAGTGTCATTGCAAACTTATTCATTTTAAGACCTCTTTTTAAGATTTGAGTTTAGTGGTTAACCATAGAAAACTCGCACATCAATATTGACGCACATGTTTAATAGACTCGTTATACACAATAGAAATTCGTTTGAACACTGTTTTTACAAAGTTTTTTGATTTATTTTTATAAGTGTTGCAAAAAAACATACTATAAATTATGTGAAGGCTCTAAAGCCTTTGGTTTTTGCGGACTTGATCGAAATATGTGTCGATACCGTCTTTTAGTGTTGCCGCCAATTTTCTTCTGTAGGGTTCGCTATTGAGTGCGCGAACTTCGCTAGGGTTGGACATGAAGCCTGATTCGACGAGTACGGATGGGATGTCTGGCGCTTTGAGGACTGCGAATCCAGCGGAACGGTGAGGGGTTTGTAGGGTTTCGACTTTGTTTGCTTGCATGTTGGCGACCACGGTATTAGCGAAAAATTTCGATTGATTCATGGTGTCGCGCATCGCGAGATCCATTAAAATATTCACTACGTCTTTGTCTTCAACGTTGAGGTCAATGCCTGCAATCAGATCGGCTTTATTTTCGCGGGCGGCGAGACGGGCAGTTTGGGCGTCGGATGCTTTTTCGGAGAGGGTGTAAATAGATGCGCCGTGTGCCGTGGATTTGGGCATGGAATCGGCGTGTATGGATACAAAAAGGTCGCCGCTATGTTTTCGAGCGAATTTAACGCGGTCGGCGAGTTTGATGAATTTATCGTCTTCGCGTGTCATTTTTACATTATATTGGCCAGAGGCTTCGAGTTGCTTTTTTAACTCTTTGGCGATTTTCAGGACGATATCCTTTTCTCTGAGGTTATCAGTGCCGATGGCTCCGGGGTCAATGCCGCCGTGACCTGGGTCGATGATGATGAGGGGTTTTTTTGATGATGGAGGTGGAGGCGGTGATGGGGGCGCGGTTGATTCTGATACGGTTTGGGCGCCGCTGTCGAGTGTGCCGAAAATTTTATTTTGCGTTTGTGCGAATATTTGCGGGCTTGCGTTGGCGAAATCAATGACCAAGCGGTTGGGTTTGCCGCTTCCAGAGGGGAGGGTGAAGGCTTGCTGGATGCTGACGGGGCGGTTCATATCAAAGACAATGCGTGAGATTCCGTCTTTTAAATTGCCGTGCCGAGTGGCGAGGACGCCGGCCATTTGCGGAGATTGCACTTCGCCTGCACGCCATTCAAATGCGGGGAGATCAATGACCATGCGATAAGGATCGGAGAGCATGAAGGTGCTAAAGTCTGCGGGGGCGTCCATGTCAAGCACCATGCGGGTTTTATCGCCATGAATGCCAAAACGCACAGAGCTAACCTCCAGCGCATGGGCGGAAGTCATATTCAAACATAATAAAATTAATCCGAAGATAAAAGCGCGCATGGCGAGACCCATTGAAAAGCAGTGTTGTTCATACACACTATTATATACGCGCAAGCTTGTGTAAAGCCTTCGTATAAAAAGGGTGTGGATTTTTTATTGAAAATATGCGGCGCTTATGCCAAATTGCGGGGATGGTTAAATATCGAAAAGTTGTTGGTGGGGTGAGTGCTTGTGTCTGCGCTGGTGTTTTGGCGTGGGGCGGGTTGGTCGATGATTTTCAAGATCGTTCGGGAGGTGGTGAGATCGATGCGCCCGTTTTACCGCTAAAGCGTGATGAAGTGCAGGCTTCGCCGTTTATGGCTGTTGGGACGGGGAAGACGGTTGAAGTAGTTGATGTGGAAGAGGCGGAGCGTTTGGGGGCGACTTTAGTTGCGCGTTTTGTGGAGGCTACAGAGCAAAAAGAGGGAGATGAAAAAAATGCTCGGCATAAATTTAATAATAAAAAATACGCATATATTAATGATGAAGGATTGGAATGTGAGGGGGTGGTCGAATCAAATGTGGTTAAGCGCGAGACTTGTACCCATCCCTTAGATGGTAGTTCGACGTATCAAGATTGGGTTCGAGAAGCAGGTGGTTCATGGATGTTGAAAACGGATACCATGATTAATGCGGATGGGGAGAATATTACGAATAAGTTTGATCTCTATATTGAAGATCCTGCTACTTTTAGATATGGGGGCGCGTTTTATAATTGGGTAATTGATACAAGTGATGAATGGGGAAATTGTCACGTTATTTATTATAGTAAAAATAAGGCTGAGGGTGAAGCGGAAAAATTTGTGAAAGTGCGCGAGGATATTTGTTTTCCCAATAATGGGAATGATTACGACAGGCGCATTAAAATATTTCATCGCAATAGTGAGGTTTTAAAGCAAGATTATTATCTTAAAAAAGGACTTTATTACTTTAGGGATAAACATAAATTAAGTGGATTTGCGTTTGTCGAGAGAGACGAGCATGGCGTGATCATAAAAGCAGAGCGTTATCATGATGGGGTGCAAATTGATGAAAATAACAACCCTGTCCTTGATGACGTACTTCAATATTAACATATCATAATACACATGCACTTTATCCTTGCACGCGCATATCCTTCCGTGTAGAGTGCCAGAAGTGTTTAATGTATTGCGGTTTTAGCGCTTAAGATTTTAAAGGTTTCGCGAACTGCAATATCAACAATTTGGTTTAAAAGCTTTAGCGCGAGATGCGCTGCTTTCCCCTCGCTAAACACGCGAGGTCTCTTTTGTCGATGCTTTATGGCATCGTTTTAAAAGGGAGCTTGAAAGGGGGAGCTTTAGCCTCGCGCGTGATATTGGAGAAATATATCATGTCTAGAAAAATGTTAATCGATGCGACCCACGATGAAGAAACAAGGGTTGCGATCGTCGATAATGGTCGCCTTGATGAATTTGATTATGAGAGCACCTTTCGCCGCCCGTTAAAGGGCAATATCTACCTCGCAAAAGTAACACGCGTTGAGCCTTCACTTCAGGCTGCCTTTGTTAATTATGGCGGTAATCGTCATGGATTTTTACCGTTTTCCGAAATTCACCCTGACTATTTTCGTATTCCCGTATCAGATCGTGAGGCATTAATCGCCGAGCAGGAAGAGGAGATCAAAGCGCATGATGAAGAAGATGATGGCTTGGACGAAGCGGTTATTGAGGATGCCGATGATCTTGATGAAGATGATGCGCAAGACGAGGTTGAGGAGCTGGGCGGTGATCTGGTTCTTGGTGATGACGAAGACGAAGAACAGGAAGAAAAGCCTAAGGCTAAACGCGGTCGAAAGCCTGCACAAAAAGCTAAGGCTGATAAAATTGAAAAGTCGGATGATCAGGCTGAAGAAGATAATGTAGGCAATGTGGTTGAAGATGGTTCTAATGATGAGCCAAATGGTAATCTTGCTTCTGATGATGAAGATGGCGACGATGATTCTCGTGGCAATTCGAAAAATGATCGCGGTGGACGCGGTCGCGGGCGCAACCAACGCGGCGGGCGGAATAATCCACGCAATAACAGTGGTGGTGGTAAAGGGCGCAGTGCGCAGCACCGTTCGAAGCGCGTTGAAACATTTGAAGATGAGATGGATGATGATTCAAAATTCCGCTTCAATTTGCGCCGTAAATATAAAATTCAAGAAGTAATCAAGCGTGGTCAAATCATGCTTATCCAAGTTTCTAAAGAAGAACGCGGAAACAAAGGCGCGGCTGTGGGGTCATATTTATCCTTGCCTGGTCGTTATTGTGTATTGATGCCCAATTCGCCACGTGGGGGCGGGGTGTCGCGTAAAATTTCCAATTATAAAGACCGTGCGAAAATGCGCGACATGCTTAAAGAGCTTGAGATTCCTAAGGGGATGTCAGTGATTTTGCGGACTGCGGGTATTACACGCACGAAAACTGAAATTAAACGCGATCTTGATTATCTCTTGCGTCTTTGGAATACCATTCGTGAAAAAACGATGGAATCCTCTGCGCCAGCGGTTGTGTATGAGGAAGCGGATTTGGTTAAACGTGCGGTGCGCGATTTGTATAAACGCGATGTGGAGGAAATTCATGTTGCGGGCGCAGAAGGATATAAAACTGCCAAGGAATTCATGAAAATGATGATTCCGTCACATGCTAAACGCGTGATCGAATATAAAGACGAAAATGTGCCGTTGTTCAACAAATTCAAAGTTGAAGGGCAGATCGCCAATATTGGTGAGACAAGCGTGACATTAAAATCTGGCGGATATTTGGTGATTAATCCAACCGAAGCGTTGATTTCAGTGGATGTTAACTCTGGTAAGGCCACGAAAGAGCGTCATATTGAAGATACGGCGCTTAAGACGAACCTTGAGGCGGCGGAAGAAATGGCGCGTCAATTGCGTCTTCGAGATCTGGGCGGCTTAATCGTGATCGATTTTATCGACATGGAAGATCGTCGCAATAACGGTAAAGTTGAACGTAAAATGCGTGACTCCCTTGAGGGTGATCGCGCGCGCATTCAAATGGGACGTATTTCATCGTTTGGTTTGATGGAGATGTCGCGTCAACGGATGAGCCCGTCTTTGACCGAAAGCCAGTACGAGACATGTTCGCATTGTTTGGGTATGGGGCGTGTCCGGACTGCGGATGCGGCCGGTATTATGGTGCTTCGTGCGATTGAAGAAGAAGGTATTAAAGGGCGCGCATCAGAATTGGTGGTGAGTGCATCATCGGCGGTGGCGCTTTACATTTTGAACAATAAGCGCAAAGAGTTGAGCGTGATTGAAGCGCGTTATGGCTTTAATGTGGTTATTCGTGCGGATGAGACATTGGGCGCGGCAGGTTTCCGTGTTGAAGTCTCGAAACCTTTGGATAAATCTGAGGGATCCGATGATGCGGCCAATGAGCCAGAGGCCGTTAAGCCGCAAGAAAACCGTGATGAAAAGCCGCAACGTCACAATCATAAGCCATCGAATAATGATGAGAGTGATGATGAAGATGATGCTAGTCGTCGTGGCCGTCGTCGTGGTCGCAGAGGTGGTCGCAATCGTAATCGCAACAATAACAGTAATGACAGCAATAATGATAATGGTGGAAATGCCAATGATGCTGATCAAGGCGTAGCGGCGCAAGGCGATAAGCCTGCGGTTGCAGGGCAAGAAGAGCAGCCTAAAACTTCTTCACCTGCACGCGCTAAAAAAACTGCGGTGAAAAAGGATGCGGATAAGGTTGAAGATAAGTCGCAAGATAAAGACGGGAATAAAGCGGACGATAAGAAAGCTGCTCCTGTGAAAAAACCTGCGGCGAAGAAAACTGTTAAAAAAGATGTTGCTCAGAAAACCGATAAAGTTGAAACAGCAAAGGATGAGCCACAGAAAAAGTCTGTTAAAGCGTCGAATGATGATAAGCCAGTGAAGGCTGCGGCGGCTAAAAAAAGTGAAAAGCCGAAACCCGCAGAGCCTAAAGAATATGAAGTTGTTAATGAAACGCCGACTCAAAAGAAAAAGGGATGGTGGAGTAAGAAGTAGATACTCTTTTTATGATTTTTGAAAAACCCGCGTTCATTCGCGGGTTTTTTTATTTGTGGCTCATGGGCTGTTTAGTTTTCAACGCGCGATTAGAACATAATAAAAAAGCGGGCTGGTGGCGGAGCCGTCATCGTAATTGATGCAACCTGCCTGTTGGGATGCGGCGAGGTTTATGCTTTGGGTGGCGATGTATGTTCCTGTGAATGGGGTGAAGTCGATAGTGTCTTCATCGCCAGCGTAGGACGTTTCTAACATACGGTTGATTTGTGTACAGGTGCTGGTGGTTATATTTTTTAAAAAAATAACCAGATCGGGCGCTGTTGTGCCGATGCCGACAATGTTGTTCGTGCCGCTGAATATCCATTCGCTGGCGTCATTGACGCCTTGGGGTGGGGCAGAATATGTGAGCCCAGCGCCACTGACGTTGTAAAGTTTGCAATCGCCCGATGTGCAATTGGCGTTAGTGTATACGGCTGTGGTTATAGGGTTTTCAAAGCTGATATCATTTTCGGATACGCCGCGCAGGCGCATTTGTTGCGTGGCGGCTTCAATGCCTTTGGCGTTGCGCAATATTTGGCTGACTTTGACGCGTTGTTGTTCGAAATCACCGCTTTGGTCAACGCTTGAGCCAGAGCGCGATAGCACCATGGTGAGCAGACCAAGTAAAGCTACGGCGATCAGGATGATCCAAAGGATGCTGCCGCTTTCATTGGCCGCGTTCAATTTAACACGCTTTTCTTGTTTGGTCTTCGTCATGTGAGCTTTCTTCTTTGGCATTTTGTACGCGGCGACGAGAATATTGCGCAGCCAAGCTCGCCATATCAGACGTAGGATCGGCTTCGTGTTTTTCCAACAGGCTTTCGAAACGGCGGGGCACGCCAGAGCGAATGATTTCTGTAGTTTTGGTAGTGTTATCGCCGACATGCGCGACCCATATGACGCCGCCAGCATTCACGATATAATCGGGGCAATATAAAATGCCATTGTCACGCAAGATGCGGCTTTGCGTGCCGCCGATTTGGTCTTGCTGTTGATTGTTGGCCGCGCCGCATATTATTTTCACACCTGCGGTTTTAATACGGTCAATTGTTTCAGCCGTTAGTGTTCCGCCAATGGCGTTGGGCGCAAATATATCGGCGGGTGCGTCGTAGATTTCATCTAGGCCGACTTGAGTGATTTCAACACCCATACTGTTTAGGAGGGTGAAGGCTTCGGGGTTGGTGTCGCATCCCGTTATAATGCCACCATCATCGTAGACGTATTTGGCTAAAGTTCTGCCGACTGCGCCTAGCCCTTGCATGGAGACGCGAACGCCGCTTAATGAATTTTTGTTCAGTTTATGTTTTGCTGCCACTTTCATGCATTCATAGACGCCAAGTGCGGTAAGCGGAGATGGATCTCCTCCAACGATTTTAGGGTCTGTCGATGATGTGCCTTTTATCCATTTGGTGAAAGTTTGCATGTAGTTCAGGCAACTTTCGCCAACATTCATATCTGCGGCACCGAAATATGTCGCGCTGTTTTGATTGATGATGTTTAACCCTTGGGCAAGGATTTGTAATGTTGTATCGCTGGGCAGGCGTTGGCCTTCGATGGCCATGACAACGGTTTTGCCGCCGCCATGATTGATTTCACCAGCAGAGTTTTTCCATGTCATCGCTTCGGAGAGGCGTAAAACATCGCTGAGGGCTTCGTCTTCGGTGGCGTATTCTTTGTAGCGTGTGCCGCCTAGGCCTGGCCCGAGGGCTGTACTGTGAACGCCTATGAAAGCGGTGAAGCCATGTTGAGGGGATTGGATTTTAAAAACATTTTCATGTCCCATGAATTGTGGATGATTATTGATCGCTATGTCGGATACGGTGATATCGGACGTTTTGATTGAAGGGGGGTTATCGTGTGTCATTTTAAATGTCCCTGTTGATATTCATCACTTTTTGTAGTTTTCCATGCGTTAAAAAAGCCACAAAATAGCTTTAAAGGCAAGGGCAAAAACATGGCGATGATTTCTGTGATTTTTTGTAATAAATTAGATAGGATTTTATCTATAATTCATAACTTATTTAGTTTCCATATGCTATTATTTAAATATAAGGACACGGCGAGGGCGCTTTGCATTCTTCCGGTCATTGAGCGATCATCGTTTTAACGCCATTAGGATTATGGCTAGATGCTTTGGCTCTTTGATCTTAGGGACTATGATCAATAGCGGAGCTTTGTTGGTGTTCTTACTCTCTTGTCATGCGCACTGGCCTGTATGATCGATTTGGATTTGTGTTTTGCCCCACAATAAATCCGTTATAATCGACATACAGGCTTTTTTTTTGATGTTGTAGGCCTTATCTTAATAGCATTGTTATAAAAATCACATAAGGGTGGAATATGAAGAAGATTGTTTTGTTATTGTCAGTATCGATTATTGGAGTGATGGCGCACAGTGCCATAGCGCAAGAGTCGCAAGAGGCGGGCGTTGTTAAGCCGATCCCTGTTGTCGAAGGCAATAATGATTCACAGATTCCAGAAGATAAAGCGCAGAACAAAGTGTTTGAAGCGGCGAAAGACTTTACGGCGGGCATGGATCCGATGAGCGAGCGGCATTTCACCGTTCTATTCAGTAATTATAATTTAATAGAAGTTGTAAAAACTGTGCAGGATGATATTGGTTTGGCCGTTGCGGCGTGTGGTAAAGAAAATGCAGAAATGCAAGAGCCGATGAATGCGCGTTTTGCGGATTGGAAGGCGGCAATTGCGCCTATTATTAATGATGCTGAGGCGAATGTCGGCAATATGATTGTTGCGCAAAGCTATGCAGAGCCGCGCGAGATCAAGAAGTTTTTCAAATTCGTAGATAAGACGCGCGAAGAGCGCGAAGATGGTGTTGAAAAGGTGCCCGTAACTTCGAAAGAGGCATGTAACTTTCTTTTGAAAAGTATGGATAAAACACAGCCGAATATGGTTTCGTTGTTGAAACAAACGCTTGTGAGTTTGCCGCTGGTTATGCAGGAGCAAGATGATGCGGCGGCGCGTGAAGCGGAGGCTGATGCGCAAGAGAATGCGCAACAGGATAAAGCGGCGGAATAGTTTTGTTTTAGATGTTTATGAATTTTGAAAAGCCGCGCGATGACGCGGCTTTTTTGATTCTGACAACTACGTTAACCTTTTGTTAACTATTTGATTTTATTGAAAAAATTTGTATTTATGCGCAAGTTGTGGCATAATGCACTTATGTTAGGGAATTTTTGGATGCGAATCTGTTTTTTTAATATTTAAAAACAACGGCTTAGTTTGAAAAATTTCTTCAGTTTCTAGTTCGGATTTTATGACTAGAAAAAAACGTAAGGATAAATAATACATGGCGGTTGAAACCGACAACATTATGAAAGATTTACAAGGCACGTATGAGAG
>JBBKXA010000109.1:0-4376 GCA_037969235.1 Bdellovibrionales bacterium
AATGAAGACCTCAATTTTAGAGAAATTGCTGAAACTCTAAACTTAAGCAAATACGAAACTCTAAACTTAAGCAAATACCAAGTCTATCATATTCACGATGGGGCTATAAAAAAAGTAAAATCTGCATACAGCGCACTTTACCAAATGGAAACTTCAGCACCCGAAACAGTTCCTGATAAAGTAAATGGATGCACATCCAGTTCAACTTTCAAAAAACAAATAGATGATTTTTTAACATTGGCTAAAAAAGACGATCTGTCATTTGATGAACTTCTGTACGCATTATTGAATAGGGAAGCGACGTTTATCAAACATATGCAATCAGGGTTGCCAGATTCAGACGCCTATAACAAAGCGGGAAAACCTCATCAGTCACTCAGCGCATGCAAGAAACAAATTTTATCCCGACTGGAATATGCTTATACCTACTTTCGAAATCAGAAAAACTCAGAATTCACGTTACCGTTGCGATTCAATTTCACGAACGAATTCAATATTATTACAAACCAGCTCTCGAATAATTTTAGCATCTCAATTGAAGATGTGTACGAAAAACTTCCTTCAGTCGACACAGAATATATCAAACTTTATCAAAGAAAACATTCGCATAAAGAGATTAAGAATCTTCTTGGCCTTGCACCATCTGCTGCAAAGTGCGCTCTCGGTGTTATAAATTCATTAAGAACAATATTCGAGAGTTGTGTGTCGGAGGCATCAGATAGAGTTACTCTGGCGAGTGAGAAGAATAACGTTGCAGAAAGCTCTGTAAAAACAGTTATGGCTCCTGATTTTTAGAGGCGAAGTTTGTTTTTAGGTATGCTGCGTCCAAGGAAAGCTTGCGTAGCACTTCACCTGTTTTGCCGAGTTTGCGGAGCTTAACGCCATCGACCACCATATCCACACCGCCGGCATTTCCGACCGAAATGGTCAGGTCAGGACGATCGGGCACATAATATTGGTCGCCCGCTTTTAAGACCTGAGAAATAAGTGCTTTTTCACTTTGATCGCGGATTTCGACCCAGCTATTTTCACGAATGTTTAGGATTATGCCCGTTTTCGTATCTTCTTGAGGCGCGATTACTTCTTCTTCGATAGGTGGAGGGTTGGTCATTTCATCGATGGCTTGCGCCGTTTCAATTTGCGCTTCCTGAATCTCTTGCGGTACAGGTGGAATATTTTCGACCAACTCACGATCATCGGTTTTATCGCCTAAAAATATCATCGCCAATACCACCGCGCCAATAATGCAAATAATCAATATCCACCAAGGCGGCGCCTGATTTTCTTCAGCAATGACGGGATAATGTAATTCTGGATCAATCTTTGCTGCCCCGATTTGGCGTTTGTATAAATCCACCATTTTATCGCCGTCTAGTCCGAGATATTCGGAATAGCTTCTGACGAAACCAATCACATACACACGTGCAGGCAGTATTTCTTGGTCATTGATTTCCACTGCGTGTAATTGCTCAGCGCGGATATGGAGGTTGTACTCTACTTGATCGAGGCTTAGCTCATAGTGTTCGCGGGTACGGCGCAATATCTCACCAACGGGCATCTCACCAGATTGCTCGTTCATATTATTGTTATCTGGATTTTTTAGCGGATCAGCCATGATAGCGCCAGCATACCCTATTTAACTCTTGGCTTCCAGCCCATATGCGGCGTGTAATGCGCGTACGGCTAATTCGGTGTAATCTTCTTCGATCAATACACTGACTTTTATTTCTGAGGTGGAGATTACCTGAATGTTAATGCCTTTTTCCGCCAATGCAGTAAACATTTTTTCTGCCACGCCTGTATGGCTAATCATACCTATCCCAACGACGGAGACTTTCGCTACATTTTTGTCGGTGCGGATTTCTTCATATTCGACTTCCACATTTTCAATGGCAGCTAAAGCGCGCGTTAAATCAGTACGCGCGACCGTAAAGGTGATATCCGTGGTTTTGCCATCAGGCGAGATATTTTGCACGATCATATCTACACTTATTCCCGCCTTGGTCATCGGCGCGAAAATACGGCTGGCGACCCCAGGCACATCGCGTACGCGTATGATTGTGATTTTTGCATCGTTTTTGCTATGTGCGATACCGCTAACAACTTCTTCTTCCATGACTTTATCCTCTGTTACTATTAATGTTCCGGGCAAATCACTGCCGATTTGGTCGCCAAAACTTGAAAGCACTTGCAACGCTATGCCGTTTTTCATTGCGATTTCGACCGAACGGGTTTGCAATACTTTTGCGCCAAGTGAGGCTAGCTCCATCATTTCTTCAAATGAGACGCGTTTTAATTTTCGTGCGGCGGGTACAATGCGGGGGTCAGTGGTGTAAACGCCATCTACGTCCGTATATATATCGCAACGATCCGCGCCTAACGCAACGGCGAGCGCGACAGCGGAGGTATCAGACCCCCCTCTTCCCAATGTGGAAATGCGGTTTAAATCTGTGACGCCTTGGAAGCCAGGCACAACGGCGACTTCTCCGCCAGCTAGGCGTTCTTTTAAAATACTGCCATCAATATTGGTGATGCGGGCTTTGCCGTGTACGTCGTTGGTTTGAAAAGGAATCTGCCACCCCATCCAGCTACGGGCGCTAATGCCACGTTTTTGTAGTGCTAGCGCCATTAATCCCGCTGTGACTTGTTCTCCACTGGAAACCACTACGTCATATTCGCGCAAATCATACATATTGCTGATTTCATCGCAATACCCAACCAATTGGTTAGTCACACCAGACATCGCCGATACAACGACCGCGACCTGATTACCAGCGGCAACTTCGCGTGCGACTTTTTCTGCGGCGCTCTCAATACGCTCCACATCGCCCACAGATGTCCCACCAAATTTTGCTACGATTAATGCCATTTGTTTGTTTTAACTCTAATTGCAGGCTAAATTCAATATGAAGTTTTAACGATTACATGCTCCTTGCTCATAAACTCGTCGCAAATATTGACATATATGCAAAAACAATTCATAATGCAACTCTAATTAGAACTGGAGGTAATATAATATGTTTGATGAGTTTGCTAAAAAATTGCACAGAAATAGAGTTAACGCACAAAAAGCAGCTCAAATAAAAACATTATTAGATAAAACCCCAGAAGATCAGAGGATCGACCTTAAATCTGTTTTGAATGGAAAATCCGATGTACGTGATCACCCATCATTGGCTGGAACAAGTTGTACATTACGCATTCATTTCCGCAACGCGAGCGATAGACCAGAAAAAATGGATATATGCCTTACTGTGGCACAGATTCCAAAAGCAGCAACATTTTTAAAGGCGAATTATTCTCATGAATTCTGGCCAATATTTGAAATGGCCGCCACCCCCGCATCTAGAACTGATAACAAACCTATAGCCTATATCCCCATCAGACTGCCTGGAGATAACGCAACTGTCATTTGCGTTCACTGATTTACTTTATTGGCGTACATGGTAAAAGATGTAAGAAGAGGTTTGCCATGTCTAGTCCCAAAAGCACTGTAGATACCCATGAAATTGAACGTTTTTCCAAAGACGCAGATCGTTGGTGGGATGAGAACGGACCGTTTAAACCGCTTCATCGGCTTAATCCTGTGCGGATGGGATTCATAAAATCGCAAATTTGCGAACATTTTGGACGGGATGTTATGGCGCTTGATGCTTTGAAGGGGTTAAATGTCCTCGATATTGGCTGTGGCGGCGGATTGGTGTGTGAACCGTTGGCGCGGCTTGGGGGAAAGGTTACGGGCGCGGATGCCGACACTGTGGCGGTTGATGTTGCGCGGGCGCATGCGGCCAATGCGGGGCTGGATATCACATATACAAAGAAATCAGCCGAAGCTATAACCCAAAAATTCGATGTTGTCCTCGCGCTTGAAATTATTGAGCATGTGAGCGACCAAGCGGCATTCGTGGAAAGCGTTGCTTCTTTATGCAGGCCAAATGGTATGGTGATTTTTTCTACGCTTAACCGCACTGCGAAATCTTATGCGCTCGGTATCATTGCGGCAGAGCAGATTTTAGGGTGGGTTCCGCGCGGCACGCATAGCTGGCGTAAATTCGTGCGCCCGAGTGAGTTGACGAAACTTGCCCGCGCACAAAAGTTAAAGCCCGTTGCAATGAACGGGCTTATCTTTAATCCTTTAAAAAACGCATTTGCACTTTCGAAACGCGATGTGAATGTGAATTATATTATGAGTTTTACTGACCAGGCTCGCAAAGGCCGCTAACATCAGCGGCTGAGTACGCAGCTTCTTGTTCCGCTTCAATGATTGCACTCTCAAGCAATTTATATGCATTACGTCCGGTAGCCTTATCAGTCGGGGTAGCCTCATTACTATCACTCAATTCGCGAGCATCATCAATACCGATTATCACCGGTAG
>JBBKXA010000110.1:0-3430 GCA_037969235.1 Bdellovibrionales bacterium
GGAGCCCACGCTTTTGACCTCAACTCCATTGCTGCCAAAAAACCAATGGCCCAGTCTTCAAAAATCACTTTGTCCTTTTCATCGTAGGATAAAAAAGGTTCATACTCTTCTGGAGCTTCAGATAATGATCCAAGAATGCCATTATACCATTCCATGATGGCACCATACAGAGCCTGAGCTTGCTGTTCTGATTGAAAATCAGGTTCTTTTAATCCAAAAATACAGGGCAGCCATTCTGAAGGCATAATCATCTCCGGCCCGATTGCTATGGCTGTTAAAAACCCATCCATATTGGACAAATTCATGCAATCTTCGGCGGCCTCATCAGATGCCAGAAAAGCGTCTAGTTCTGCTATATCCATGACATCAGGTTTGGGAGAGAAGTGGTTCATAATGATTTAATCCTTCCATAAATTTTCAAAACGGTGAGAAGCAACGCGGGTGTAATGAGCTGTGTGTTTGGGATCGCGGTGCCCCAAATAATCCTGAATTAACCTGAGGTCATAGCCTTTATTAGCAAGATAGAAGCCACAAGAATGGCGCAACATATGAGGATTAATAGATCCAAGCTTTGCCTTGCGTCCCGCCGTACCAATAATGTAGTTGATTGAATGTCGTGTCATAGGTTGGTTGCGCTCGCTTAAAAATAACCATGGTAAGGCATTGTCACGAATTTTTAGATAGCGTTTAATTGCCCGGAGTTCATCTCCAGCCATTGGCTGTTCAACAGACAGCCCGTTTTTTAAACGCCTGATCCATATTCGGGCTTGTGGTAAATTCAGATCGGCCAGTTTGATAGAGATGACTTCACTGACCCGCAACCCATGCCGGTACATCATCAGCAAGATCAGATGGTCACGAACACTATGCCTATTTTTCTTGGCGGCCTCTAAAAGCACGTCGATCTCTTTTTCGCCCAAGAAATTTTTGCCACGCTCATGACTATCAACAACAGCATTCTTACCACTCTTTACATTTAGCCTGTTGATCATGATTTTTAAGCCTATCTGTAACCGCTGTAATTTATCACTTCTATTGCTATCACTTAAACAAAAAACGCTTTTTGTAAAGACTAGGCAGCCAGTAACAAATCATCGTTTTCTGGAAACAATCTCCTGCCCATATCCAGATCTGACGCGGTACAATTATTGAATATGGGTGGCGCTTCATCTTTATCAAAAGAACGATTTTCGGAGCCGCGCATTAAAATATATTTAGGATCATACCCCATGCCCCTGTCGCTCGCGATTGCAAATAATGTATGGGTCGCAACATTAGCATCGCCTATAATAACAGCTGGAATTTTCCATCCCGTTGTTCTCATTTTTATTAAATTTAGTACAAAGCGAAAAACAATTAAACACATCATCGCGACATGCCAATAGATTAGCGGATAGAGCGATGGATTGCCGTAATTGACAGCCGATCTTACGATTATATCAATCGCTAAAAGAAGAAATGTAAGTTTTGCCACGGAGAGGATTTGCCCCCAGAAAGGCTTTCTCTTTGAATATTGGCCACTAAATGAAAAGTAAGTGATAAAGCAACACGCTAAAGCAAATGTTATCGCCTGAAGCTTGATCGTTTGTGAAATTGGGATATGATATGCTTGATCGAACACTGAAAGCAACAGCGGCGTGATAAGCATTGCAAAAGCAAAAGCTGCGGCATCCATTGAAAATGACAAAGCTTTTATAAGAGGGGCAGTTTGTGGGGGAAGGCTTTTCATTTAGGCGCGCCCGTAATTATCTTTTAAACGCACAATGTCGTCCTCACCAAAGTAACTTCCCGTTTGAACCTCAATAATTTCAAGTGGAATTTTGCCAGGGTTTTCGAGGGCATGAATAATTCCTACAGGAAGATACACAGATTCATTTTCACTTAAAGTTAGAACTTCTTCGCCCTTTGTCACATGCGCAGTGCCCTTAACGACAACCCAATGTTCTGTTCTGTGGAAGTGTTTCTGTATTGAAAGTTTTGCGCCTGGTTTGACGGTAATGCGCTTAACTTGATCGCGGTTTCCTTGAGAAATTGAATCATAATGGCCCCACGGACGATAAACTGTTCTGTGATGAACAATTTCTGAGCGTTCTTCTTTAACGAGTTTTTCAACGATGGTTTTAATCTCTTGTGATCTCGATTTATTAGCCACCAAAAGCGCATCCTGTGTATCAATGATGATCAGATCATCAACGCCTAGCGTAGCGATTAAACGCCCATTGCTGGCCATGACAAGGTTGTTGTGGCAATCTTGTGCATACACATCGCCTTGCAGAGAATTACAGTCTTCATCTTTTTTCAAGCTGTTCCATAGGGAATCCCATGAGCCGATGTCATTCCATTCAACATCTAGCGCAATGATTGAACCCAGTGTGGTTTTTTCCATCACCGCATAATCAACAGAGATATTCTCACATTGTGCAAAAGCCTCTTTTTCTAATCGTATAAAATCAAGATCGCTTGCGGCCTTGGCGACAGATTGCTTTGTATATTTAACAATATCGGGTTTTTGTTTCTTCAGTTCATCCAAAAAAACGGAGGCTTTGAAACAAAACATGCCACTATTCCAAAGATAATCACCAGATTTCAAAAACTCTTCGGCTTGTTTTTGTTCAGGCTTTTCTCTGAAAGCTGCTATATTGTAGGCATCGCCCTTAATGTTTTTACCCGTTTCAATGTACCCATATCCTGTGTGTGCGCTTAAAGGCTTAATTCCAAAAGATACGATATAGCCATCTTCGGCAAGGCTGTGCGCTTCGCGGATAATTTTTTGTAATTCGCTAATATCACCGATGGTATGATCAGCGGGTAAGACCAATAAGATCGCGTCTTTGTCTTTTGTGAGCGCAATATGCGCCGCCGCTGCAATCGCAGGTGCAGTGTTTTTGCCAACGGGCTCCAAAAGAATGCGAGCAGAGCTAATCCCAATATGCTGAAGATTCTCAGCAACAATAAATCTATGCTCTTCATTGCACACCACGATTGGGTCATCTATCGGCAGCCCTTCTAGTCGCAACAATGTTTCTTGAAACAATGTATGTTCAGATAAGAGATTAATAAATTGTTTCGGATACAACTTACGTGATAGTGGCCATAGCCTAGAGCCGGATCCGCCGGATAATATTACTGGTATCATATTGTGTAAATCCTTACTATTCATGGTATCCTACGTTTCAAGTGTACGTCGTCAGAGTATTTTGGACATGTGAGCTAAAAAAATAAGGTGTGCTTTTGGCTCTTTGTTTTCATTTTAAGCAGCCTTTTGCTGCTGATACAATTGTTTTAGGTAGTGTCGCAAAATTTAACGCCTTAAGGAAATGATCTGGCAATGGTTTAACGGACAGTTTTTTATACGGCTTTCTGAATTTGTTCATACTCGACCGGTGACATATAATCGTTAGCAGAATGGATTCTGATGCGATTATAAAAT
>JBBKXA010000111.1:0-17232 GCA_037969235.1 Bdellovibrionales bacterium
AAATTACGATCGTAATTACCAGTACAGTATTGAGCAAAGGCACTTCTGGATAGAACATCGGGTCACCGACAGCGGATCCCAAGGCGATGACAAGGAAAAATTCAAGCAGGGATAATTGACCAACTGCGCGTTTCGCAATGAAGCGAATGGCTAAAAATGCGTAGAGATAGATAAATATTGTTCGAAAAGCTATTTCTAAATATATGAGGTTGGATTCTTCACCCCAAAACATTCTGGCAAAATCAAAAGCTTGTACAGGGTCGTCCATTATAATTATTGCCTATGAGAAATTTGAATATCGCTATGAACAACAATTGAAATAGTGTTTTGTTCCAAAGAAAAACCACACTCGCGGATTTTCGCGGTGTGGTTAAAAGTTTTAAATTGGAGTCGTTTGTGTTTTTTTTTGAAACTCAGAGTCCTCTACCAAAGGAATTTTATTATACGTTATCCCAGCGAAGATTTGAAGCTTATGTCTGCGTTTTTCTCGCGGTCATATTTGTATTTTGCTTCTTCGTCGCCTGTGGGTTTCATGAAAGAAGGCGGTTCGTATTTTGTGACGTACTTACCCGCGTGCGCCAGCATATCGGTGGTCGATACTTTGGCGTGGCTGATGCCGTGCGCAAGTGTTTGCATGACAGCACCGAATTTCTCGGTTGCGATTTTCGTACCTAGAACTACCATTTCAACAATTTTGCCTAATGATGGAACTTTACCTTCTTTTACGTTATCAAATGCTTCGCTGGCCATGAGACGAATATCGTCTAAAGTTTTTTTCGGTTGTTTGCCGCCGCCACTAGATTTGCCTGAGGAGGAGCTTTTTCCTTCTTCTTCTTCTTTGTCATCATCTTTATCTTTGTTGTCATTGATAAATTCGATGTCGACATAGGTCGGCGTTTGAAAGCTAACGGGGTAGTATTTTAATTTTTTCGGTTCAAGGTCGCGGCCACTTAGGCCAGCTTTTACCTCAACGCGGATTTTTTCAGGGTTGCGCCAATCAAAAACCACACAGTGGCTTTTAAAATCCCCAGGCTGGCGGCACGTATGTACCAATCTTTTGCCTGGGTATAAGGCTTCAGTTATTCCGGCTTCTTCCAGAAATTGTTTTACATTGACTTGCATTGTAGTGACTCCTCTACATTCTTCGGTTTATGTTGGCTTTAGCGCCAATTCGTTGCTCGAAATTAAGTTTATAATGCCTATGAATAGTTAAGATTTCCTTAAGAACACCAAATTATGTTTTTTGTGTGTGTGCGTTGTTTCTGCTACACTATAGGGGAGTGTATTTTTATGTGGGAATTGGATGTATCGTAAAACCATATTGACTTTGATTTTGTTGTTCACCGTGGGTTTGGCGCCTGCGTTGGCAGCGAATATTTTTATTAGTAAAAACAAAGAATCTGCTTCGCAAAACACACAAGTTGAGAAATCTAAAAAAAGCTGGTGGGGGAGTTTTTATTCCAAGATCACGGGCGGTGAAAGTTCGATGGATAAAATCGGACGCGGGAAAAAGACGAATAAAAATTTATATAAATTTAGCAGAATTGATCGCTCCGGTCTGGCGAGTTTAAAGGCGCGTGGTCGGATTAATATGGAGAATTTGGCGGAATGGAAGGCTTCGGGTAAGAAGCCTGGAAATGCACAGGAGATTTTTGAATATGCTGCGGCGCATCGCGCTGCGGCGCAAAGCACGATGTATAAACGCCGTGAAGCGTTGATTTCACATCTGGATAGGGAAAATCAAAAAGTGGCATCAAGAATTTCGTCACGTTCAAGCGGGGCTTATGCGCCTTCGAATGCGAAAGCTGCTTCGCAAAGAACATCGCAAAATAAAACGTCATCAAAATCTGGGGCAAGTCAAACCGACACCACAAAGAAAAGACGTATTTTTATTCGTCCGACCAAAAGTGCGGATGAGGCCGCGAAGCCGACCAAGGTTTTTACGGGTTATCGTTAATTTAAACAACTGTAAATGTTAGTAATTTTACGCCCATCTTTTTAAAGGTGGTTTTTGCATTGTGTTATGATACAAAAAAATATGGATGCAGGATTTCTGTCGTTATTTTCTTTTTATGAATGGGCTTATTTGATCGGCGCTTTGGCGGCGCTTGGTTGCGTGGCGGGCTTTATGGCAGGCTTATTGGGCGTGGGGGGCGGCGTTGTTTTAGTGCCTGGTTTGTTGTTTATTTTCGAACATTTGGGATTGGGTTCGGATGCGCTGATCCATGTGTGTGTTGGGACATCATTATCGTTGATTATTCCCAATGGGTTAATGTCTGCACGTTCGCATATGCAAAAAGGCGCTGTGGATTTTTCGTTGGTGCGTAGTATTGGGATCGGTGTTTTGGCAGGCGTTGGAATTGGTACATTGATTGCGGATAATATTGCGGGTGAGCAATTACAAGGTGTTTTTGCGGTGGCGGTGGTTTTGTTGGCGATCTTGATGGTGGTTAATCCCGCGCGATTTTTTGATTTTGGTGGCATGCCCCGCGCGCCTTGGCCTTCGGTTGCGGGTGTCGGTATTGGCAGTATTTCATCGCTTATCGGGATTGGCGGTGGATCATTGAGTGTGCCGTTTATGAGTTTGTGCAATGTGGCTATTCATCGCGCGATTGGGACGGCTTCAGCATTGGGTGTTGTGATTGCGGTGCCTGGTACGATTGGGTTTATTCTTATTGGTTGGGGAGAAGTTGGGCGGCCTGTATTGTCTTTGGGGTATGTGAATATGCTCGCGTGGATTTTGATTTTACCGACATCTTTGTTGTTTGTGAAAGTTGGCGCTGCCACGGCACATAAGGCGCCAGTGGGGTTGATGCGTAAAATATTCGCGGGCTTTTTGGTTATTATTGCGATTAAGATGTTGATGTCGAGCTTTGGTTAAAGGGCTTTCATTTTTACATAGTTATTGACGTTGCGTGCGTTATCCGTTAGTTTGACATTTATAATTTTATGAAGGATCAGCCTAATGTCATTGACGAATTTATTTTCTAATAAAAATTCCCATTTTGTTGGAGGGGTTGCCAATGGTTTTACGCGGGCGTTGGTTTTGGCAGTGAGCATGGTAGCGGTGACAGGTTGTACGACGATGTCAGTAAATGGATTAGACGAGCTTGATGATGCACAGAAAAAAAAGCTGTTAGATAAGACAGGATGCGTGCAAGAAGATGCTGTGATTGATCGTTATAATACACCGACTTTAGGTGGTGTGTGGTTGAGCAGTTTGTTGTCTTGTGCCAACACTGTTGGCGTAGTCATTCCTCCAGCCCTTTCAGCGCCGTTCTGTGTAACAGTGGCAAGTTGGAGTGCAGTTTTAGTAGACAGGGAACTGGATGACAGATCATGTATTGCTGAGATAGTAGATAATAAAATCTATAATTATAAAGCTTCAGATGTTGAGAGGCCAAGTCATTATTATTACTAATCTTGTTTGATTGCCATGATGAACATGATTTATCGTACACCTTCCCTTATGTTTCTATCTTTGGCTGTTTGTATTTATGCGGCTTTTGGATCGCCTACGCCTGATGTTTTAGGATGGGGGGAGGCGGTTGTTGGCGGGTTGTTGGTTTTGGCTGTTGGTGTGAAAGGTTGCCGCGCGGCGGTGATGTTTGATGCTCGTGCACCATTATGGCGGGTGGCGGGGCAGGTGTTTTTTATATATAGCCTTTGCGCGGGATTGATTTTGGCGGCTATCGCTGGCAATGCGTATGGTGCAATTTTGCGCGATGGCGTCGCATTTTTGTTTTTGATGTTGCCGTTATTTTTGATACACGATGATGCGCAATCTTCGGATAATCAACGTTATTGGTCCGTGGGCGTTGTCTGGTTTCTGGGCATTATGTTTGCGGCGCGTTGCGTGTTTGCGCCAGAATTTTTTGGCGGGGCGCAGGCGCTATATTATCTGGCGAATTCTCCCGCTGTTTTGTTTGCGGCCATATTATCAGGCGGGGTGGGGCTGGGGTTCTTGGTTTATGGGCGCAGTTTCAAATATTTGATGATGAGCGGGGCGGCGATATTGTTTTGCGCTTTGTGTGTGGCGGCGATGGTTTCGGTGCAACAACGGGCGAGCCTTGGGGCGTTTGTCGTGGCGATGGGATTTATCGCGGTGGGGCATTTTTGGAAGCGCCCGAAAGCCAGTATAGTTGTGGTGATTGCGGGCGTGGTTTTGCTGATCGTGTTTCGCGATATGGCGTTTGATTTAATGGGTGATGTGTGGCGTGATTTGGCAGAAAAAACGCGTCTTGTGGGCGGAAATAGCCGCGTTGATGAATGGATTGCGGTGTGGGAAAGCGTTTCGCGTAATACGTTCCATGCGCTTTTGGGTCTGGGGTGGGGCGCGAGTTTTGCATCGCCAGCGGTGGCGGAGATTGAGGTGCATTATACGCATGGCTTGCTGTCGTCGTTGGTTTTAAAAACGGGGGTATTTGGTTTGCTGTTGGGCGGAGCGTATGTGGGCGCGTTGTTGCTGATTTTCTGGCGGCATGTTTGGCGGTGTTGGTTTAATGCGCCAGTTTTTGTACCAGCATTGGCGCTCGCGGTTATTATGCCGTTTTTTATAGATGTATTTTTATATGCGAGTTTTAAGTCGTTGGATTTCGGTTTAATTCTTTGGCTTATGGCATGCTCTCCTATATTATGTAGAGCGCTTTTTTCAGGGGATGGGGAGCGCTTCTGATATTGCGCCTGTGCTTGCACTGCTGTATTTGTAGCATATGCGCAGACCATCCGTTTTATTTATGAATCGTGTTTATCCGCCTAGCCATGGGGCTTCGGGGCGAATTTTATATGATCTAGCACATGGCTTTGCGCGTGAGGAATGGCAGGTCACTGTTATCACTACGGGGAAGAAAGCAGGCACGGAACGCGATGGGGGCGTGAAAGTCATTCGCGTTAAAGGCGCGGAAAAGCCGGCGCATTTGATTGCTTATATGTGGATTTTGATGAAAATGCTTTGGGTGGCGTTATGGTTGCCGCGTAAGGATTTGTTGGTGAGCATGACTGATCCGCCGATGTTAGTGGTTGCAGGGGCAATGATCCAACGCTTTAAAAAATGCGCGCATATGCATTGGTGTCAGGATTTATATCCTGATGTGATGCCAGCGTTGGGGCATAAGATGCCTGATTTTATGATGCGGTTTTTAAAAGGCTGCGCGTACAAGGCGATGAAAAAGGCGGATAAAATTGTTGTGATTGGACGCTGTATGGCTAAATATTTGGCGGTTAATGGGTTTGGTGACGTGCCCGTGACGATGATTCCTAATTGGCCAGATGCGCAGTTAATGCGAGCATCGAGCAAGCAAGATTTTAACAATAACCAGCCCTATGAATTGTTAGAAGGCGTTCGTCCATTTGACCAACAGCATCAGCACGGCCCTAAATTCCGTGTTTTATATGCGGGCAATATTGGGCGGGCGCATCCGATAAAAACTATTTTGGATGCGGCGGCGATTTTGCAGGATAGTTATAAAGATGTAGAGATTTTGTTTGTTGGCGAAAGTCCACGCCATGATTTGGTTAACCGTGAACGAGCGCGGCGGCATCTTGATAATGTTCGATTATTGCCGTTTCAGCCGCAAAGCCGATTGAAGGATTTGATGGAAAGCGGGGATGTGCATTTGGCGTCTATGCGTGATAGTGCCGCAGGGATGTTGGTGCCTGTGAAGATTTATGCGGCTTTAGGGGCGCAGCGGCCTTGTGTGTTTGTAGGGCCAGAGAACACTGAAGCCGCCAAGGTGATAAAAGATTATAACGCTGGGATGGTAACGCCACAGGGTGATGCACAAGCGTTGGCACAAATTATTGGACAATATAGGGAAAATAGTGATATGTGGTTTGCAGGTTATGCAGGCGCAAAACAGGCGGCGTCAGTATTCACGCGAGATGGTTCGATTAATGCATGGATTGTGCGCGCGCAAAATGTGGTTGAGCGCACTATGCAAGATGATGTGAGCTTCAAAGAGCATGATCTGGATGAGTAGTAATTTAGGTTTTTAAAAAATATGAGTGATTTCCGCTTAACATCACAAGATCAAACTTCTCGTCCGCAATCGGGTGATTTAATGGATATGTTGGCGGCAGTGTGGCGGGCGCGAGTTGCTATTGCGTTTGCGATGTTTCTTGGCGGTTTATTGGCATTTTTGTTTGTGCATTTTGCGGTGGCGCATTATCGCGCGCAGATTATTTTATCACCGGCGCAAGGGATGAATTTGGTTCAAAACACTGCGTTAGACAGTGGCGGGCATAGTGATAATGTCGCAAGCGGGCAGGATGCTGCGGGGATTTTTCAACAATTTCAGGTGCGGTATAAAAGTGCGGCGGTTGCCGATTTATTGCTTCGTGATCCTCAAATTACGCAAGGTTTGGCGCAGGATAGGGATTTTAATTTTACACGTTCTTCTGCACAGCAAGGGTGGAGCGCGGATCGTTTAGCAGAATATATCGCCGATCGCGTGCGTGTGGATGGTGTAGGGGAGAGCGCGTTGCGACGTTTTTATTATTATCATCCTGATAAAGAATTTGGCGTTTTGTTTTTACAGCGCTTGCATAATATTACCGATGGTTTGATCCGTCACAATGTTCGCGTGGCGGTGAATGAACGCATTGTTTATTTAAACGGCGTTTTGGATAGCACGATGAATCCTAACCATCGCCGTAACATCACCGCGTTGTTGATGGAACAGGAGCGTTTGAAGATGCTGGTGTCTATTGATCAGCCCTATGCCGCGGATGTGGTTGTGGCGGCGAGTGCTTCGGTGCATGCGCTTTGGCCAGATGCGACGCTGGTTTATGCGGTGTTTTTGGCGTTGGGGGCGTTTTTGGGGTTTGTTTTGCATGGGCTGGTTTTGTATGCGCGCGGTGATGTTGAAAAGGTTGAGGAAACATTGCGCGATCAGCGTTATGAGCAGCATGATTGGTATTTTCCTGAAAGCGGGAATAATAATGAAAAGCCTTTGACGGGTGGTTATGAGCGCCGAAAAAACGGACGCCAGAAAAAACATGATACGCCCGATGCGGCGGAGTGATTGCTGTTGTGTCTTTGAACATTCCCGTTAGTGTGATTATCACCACGAAAAATGAAGAGCCGCGCATTGCGGTTTGTCTTGCAGCGTTATCGGATTTTGATGATGTGTGGGTGGTGGATTCGTATAGCGACGATGCCACGCAAGCTATAGCCGAAGCGGAAGGGGCAAGGGTGATTTTCTATATCTGGAATGGGGCGTATCCGAAAAAGCGCCAATGGTGTTTGGATATGCTGGATTTAAAATATAATGCTGTGTTTTTTGTGGATGCGGATGAGATTGTACCGCAAGCATTAGTCGCCGAAATTGCGGCGCTGAAGTGGGATGGGCATGCGGGTTTTTTTGTGCAAGGGGCGTATGTATGCGAAGGGCGGATTTTAAAACATGGTTTGCGCAATAATAAGCTGGCGTTATTTGATCACCGAGCCATTGAATTTCCTGTGGTAGACGATATTGGTCTTGAGGGGATGGGCGAGATTGAGGGGCATTATCAGCCTGTTTTGAAAGAGGGTTATCATGATGCAAAAATCGGTCAGCTTTCAACGCCGTTGGTGCATCACGCGTATGATGAGCGATGGGAGGAGCGGCATTTACGATATGCGGCGTGGGAGGCGGGGATGAATGCGCGCGGGGCTTGGCCGCGTGATCCAAGGGCATTGCGACAATTTATAAAAGTGATGTTTCGCCGTTTGCCGTTTCGTGGATGCGCGGCGTTTGTGCATTGTTATATTTATAAAGGCGGGTTTTTGGATGGCGCGGTGGGTTTACGTTTTGCGTTTAGTCGGGCGCGGTATTACCGGATGATTTCAAACGCCAATAGAGCGCAGGGCAAAAGCGACGTATCATAACGGCGATCCATTGCGTGGCGGTGATCATGCGGTTTTCAAAGGACGAGCAGAGTTTCAGATTTTTGCGAATAGTGAATTGTTCGCGCCTACCCAAAGTGGTTTGGATTTGGGATAGACCGCCGCATTCGAAAATGCAAAAGGGGATGGGGATATACAGCGCGTTATGTTCACTTTGCGCCATGATGCGGACGGTAAATTCGTAATCAGCGGCGATTTGGTATTTCGTGTTGAAGCGGATATTGCCTATGCTTGCGCGTCGATAAAGCATGGCTTGGTGGTGGGTGAACATGCCGCGTTTTATTGATGGGGGGCGGGCGTGTTTGATGTGGTTGTTTTCAATGGCATCGCCGTATATTAGGGCGGGCGCGGCTTCGATGCGCGATGTGATTTGCGCGAGTGTATCGGGGTTTACGAATGTGTCGCCTGCGTTGAGGAAGATCAGGTATTCGCCGTGGCTGCGGTTTATGCCTTTGTTCATCGCGTCGTAAATGCCGTTGTCGGGTTCGCTGAGCCATTGCGCTTTAAGAGTTTTTAAATAATCAATGCTGTCATCGGTGGAGGCACCATCGATGATGAGCCATTGGATGTCTGTGAAAGTTTGTGATTGCACGGATTGCGCGGTAGCACGAAGGCCGCTTGCGTTATTACGCGTTACGGTGATAATGGTGACTAATGGTGTTTCGGGTTGTCTTTTCAGCATATTATTGATGATCTTAACAAAATATTAAGGATTGAACATCATAATAAAGGTGCGGAAAACCGCTAAAAAATAAAAGCTTAAAACATTAGAATTTATAAGCGCGCATTTTAAGAGGAACAAATATTATGGCCGAAGCCCCAACGACAGCACCCGAAGAAGAAACCACACCCGCCGTTAATGCAGGCGCCGTTGATTTGAATGGAGCGACAGCAAAAGCAGTGCCTCAACATGCTGATCCGAGAGGCATAGGACCACAATTTATTCGACATTTGGCGGGTGATATTATTTTGTCGAATGATCAAGGCAGTATGACGGAGGTTTTGAAAAAATTATTTCCTAAAGATCCTAATGATGAAAATAAAATAATTTTTAATACCGATACACGCGCTGCGGCGGCTGAAAAATTGGTTTCTAACTTGAATGCCATCAACAAAAACCCAGCAGGTTTAGACGCGGAGTCGGTTGATAAAATTAAAGGATATTTAACTGATCCATCTTCAGATTCGGTCGCAAAAATTGCCGCGGAAATGCGTGAGCGGGAAAATGCTGCGAATTTATTACAGACTTTGCAAGCGGGTGGAGCGGATTTCGATGTCCAAATGACCAGAGACCAATTGGATCAGCTCAAAATGATGTTGAATGCCATTCATCCGGGTTTGGGTAATGCGATTGCTGGCATGATGGGTGTGGCCGTTGGTGCGGATAAAACACCGGAGCAACGAGTGGCGCAAGATTCGTTGGAGCTGGGATTACAAGGGATAGTATCAGATGTGGCGCTTGGGAATCATTTGGGGCTTGATCCGGAATCGGAATTTCTCCCTTATCTTACGCCAGCGGGCAATGATGAAATGCGGGAGGCGTATTTCGATAAAGGCGTACCAGAGGTTATAGAGGGTACATATGGGCTTGAGCGATTGAGTGGTTATTTAAATAATCATATGCAAGAAGGCACGACAAAATTGCCATCAGATATGGCGGCGACGTTACAGGCGGATGATATTATCGAATTTCAAACAGGTGATGCGCGCTTAGCGTTTCAAGGTTTTGTTGATGAGTTGGATGTTACGAATATGGATCACGCTGCGTTTGTTACAGCGTCACATGATTTTATTGGGGAATATAATGCTGAGCATTCGGGCGCGATACAATATGAAGGCAAGAGCGCCGATGTTGTTACGGGACGTATTCAGCAGGTGCAATTGGTTAAAGATGGCCCAGTGTACGAGAATAGTTTTGATGCATTGATTATGCCAGCGTGGGAAGCTAATGGGACTTTCACATTTGCCGAGGGTGCGTTGGGTGACGATGCGCGGGCGGAAGTTAAAAGCTATATTCATCAGCAAATGACGGGCGCACCGTTGGATGCAAAATTTACCGCAAATCTTATGGAAGATGGGTTTATATCATTTGAAACGAAAGAAGATAGTGTTGAATTTCATGATCGTGTGATGGGGCTGGATACGAAAATATTGAGTGCCGAACAGGTCTCCGTTGCGGTCATGGATATTATTAATGACATGAATGAAGACCGGCCTGAGGGTGCGGTAAATATTGGCGCCGGTATGGAAGGCCTTTCTCATGAGTCGAAGGTCGGCCGGATTTATGATGATGCCCGCCATTTTGTCAAGGCGCCGTCGAGCCAGGAAATGGTGGCGAATTTGAATGATTTTGTGGCCGAGCAAGGCATAGGTGTTAGCATTGCGGCGCAGAGTACGTATTCGAATGCAAATCCAGTCACCTCACAGACTATAAGTGCGGCGGCGGGGGCGACGGATGAAGCGCGCCGTTTACAGGAAGAGGCAGCGGCGCAGCGTGAGGCAGCGACGCATGAAGTTGAAACCTCGCCTGTTGTTAAACCTACGGTCGAAAATGAGGTGCGTTACGGAAATAATCCGTTTGAGGTTGGAGATGTGGTTTTGGATAAAACATTGTCGATCTATACACTGGAAGATGGCGGCACTTTAGAATTACAGCCCGTGACGGAAGATCAGGAAATGACACGCGAGGAATTGCTTGCGGAATTATCAGAAGGTGATCCGAATGCAGAAATTTATGTGCAAACGGTTGAGATAGGCGGGTATAATTCAGCTTACTACGTATTCAATGCTAAAAACCCTTTAGAAGGCGTATATTTGGATTCCGATGCGGTAGAAGTTGAAGAGATGGATAAACAGGTTTTGGATGGGATGTATAGAAGTGGAACAATTGGTCCAGATGAGAAAGAGCCAGATGGTCCTGCGCCTAATCCTTTTGATAGGAACCGTGAGCCTAGTGTCCAGATGAATAATCCTAATCCGAATAATGATCAGCCACAGGGGCCAGGTATGACGCATTAGAGTTAATGTGAATTAATTATCCGCTACATCGTCGATGAATATTGCCGTTACAGCCAGATTTGAAAGAATCTGGCTGACGTCTTTTGCGCTTTCGATGAAATCAAATGGTTTGGGATCGCGTGGGACAACGATGGTGGAGCCGGGGGGGATCATGACGGGGTTGTAATTCCATGATGAAACTTGGAGTGGTTGGGCGCTACCGTCGGGGTAGATGACGAATGTACGGTCTTTGTCGGCGTGAAAGGTAAAGCCGCCAGCTTCGTGGACATAGTCGAGGGATTTTTTATTTTCGCGAAACTGGAGCGAGGCGGGAGAAAGTACCTCACCGTGAACGCGTACGGTGAGGCCGCGCTTGGGAATGAAGAGACGGTCGCCACGCTCGAGTAATAAATCCAGTTCAGGATTAACGGAGAGCGCCGCGGGATCGGCTTCGACAGTGATGCGGCCTACGCCTTGCGCGGTTTCAAGCTCGCTGGCGAGGGCACGGGCTTCGGCGATTTTACCTGCGTCAATTTTTTTCTCATCACTTTCAATGGCGGTGGCGATGCCGAGTTTTATGCTTTGCGCTTGGGCGCGAAAACGCGATTCTTCGGCGCGACGTTCGGCATCGCGGCTGAAGATTGCACCGTAGGCATAGGATTGGTCAGTTAGGCCGCCTGCGCGTTCCAATAGGTCGGAGATTTTATCGCCAGCAACCAGATCGTATCGCCCGGGGTTGTGGACTTCGCCCATAATTAAGACGCTGTTATCAACGATTTTATTGAATTTTTGATTGACGCGTACGGAATCGCCAGCATTAACGATAATATCGGCGGGGTTGGTTTCGCCAAGGTTAATGCGGGTGCGGTGTTTGCTCGCGCCTTCGCTGGCGGAGGTGAGTTCTATATTGCTACGGTCTGCTTCTAACGCTAGGCCGCCTGCTACGGCGATGATGCTGTCGAGGGTGACGCCTTCGGAGACTGGATAGTGCCCTTCATTTCGTACTGCGCCGCGAATAAAAACGCTGCGTTCTTGCAAATAACTGCGCAATGTTTCATCGCTTTGAAGAAGGGAGGGTTCGACGTTGGGATCGGATGAGCCGACATCGGGCATAATTGTGTTTTGGTCGAGGGCGGCTATATCATTGGTGGAGAACAGATGGACGATATCCCCGTCTTCGAGTTTGCGATCATATTGGCCGTTGAGAACTAAACGCAGTGGGAAATTGAGAAGCTTTCTGGTGAGCTGGTTTTTGTCTTGGCGTTCGATCACGCCAATGAGGGGATAGATATTATCGCCGAGCAAATCGCTGCTGGGTAATAATGTGCTTAAGGTTTTGTTGGATTGGATGGCATGCATGCCTGGGCGGTTAGTGTTTCCGACAAGCTCAATGGTGCCTTCGCGCTTCGCTGTACCTTTAGATACTGTGAGGATTGCGCCATCTCCGAACGTGGGGGTGAAGGGGTCGGTGATGTTTTCGGCAATTTCTTGGCCGTCCGCGTTAAGACCGAGTTTGATGAAACGGTTTTTGCCCGGCGCGAGCACGCCGCCGCCCAATGCGAGCATATCGTTGAGGGTGAGATGTTCGGATGAATTTTCTGGCTCGTGGCGCATGCCGCGCATCGAGGGGAGAATTTCGTATATGGCGGGGCGCTTGACTTCGCCGGAAATGGCAACGGTGGGGCCGATAGCAGGAATGATTATGCGATCACCATCGCGCAATTGCATGTCGATATTGGTTGAACCATGTAGCAGGAGCGCGTAGAGATCAATAAACATGCTGCGGCCATTGCGTACCAATTTGATTTGGCGCATAGAACCAGTTTTATCTATGCCGCCCGCCGCCATGAGAGCATCGAGGACGGTGTTGAAAACGGTGAGGTTTTGGCGACCAGGTTTTTTAGCATGACCAACCACGAGCACGCCGATTTGGCGGACGCTGGCGAGGGAAATGTAGGCTTTGGTGTTGTGGAATGCGAGGGCTGCGGCTTCTAGGTCTTCATGAACTTGGGAAATTGTGCGCCCTGCGGCGGAGATTGGCGGAATGTCTGGCATAAGGAGTTGGCCGCTGGAGTTAATAGTATAGGTGTCGCGGTCGGTTCGCTGGCCGGTGAAAAATACATTTACATCGTCGCCGCTATTGAGGATGAAATCATCCTGCACCGCGCCAGCGGGGGTGTTGGTTTGTGTGATGGCTTTGTCGTTTGCGCTGGCGAACATATCATAGCCATATTGATCGAGCTCATCGACTATGCGCCCCGAATACATGTTTTCGAGGGCGGAGGGGATTTGGGGCTCTGGCCATTGCGAGGAAGAGGATTGATTTTGATTTTCGCTGGGTAGGCTATTTTGGCTTAACGTGGCGCGGTTTTTTAGGGCCGCGAGATTTTGGCGGTGGGTATATTTGTAGGACTCTTCGGTTTGTGGCTGTTGTACGTGATTGTTTTGTAGTGTGCGGAAAGTGTGATATTGACGGATTTGGCTTTGGCTTGTGGTGTTGTCTACGCTCCATGGTGTGACGACCGATTGCGGAGATTGCGCCAATGTGTTTTGCGGTGCAAGATTCCAAAGGGCTGCGATCAGTATGAGGCGAAAAAGAGGTTGGTGAAAATACATGGGTTGAGCTAATGATATTGGGGCAGGTTAATAAATTTTATTATACGCATACATGAGTAGGCATGGGAATCCCTTAAATTTATTGACATAAGTTTTTTAGTTTGCTAGATTACATGAAAATATAATTGGTGAGAAATGTTTGAAAAAATAAATGAGTATTTTAAAATATCGGCACGACCTTTTTTGCCTGAAGGCAATAAGGAGGAATTATCAGCCGAAATTAAAGCTTGGCGTGATCCTAATTCTGATTTACGCAATGATCTTGATATGAAATTGGTGCAAGATGCCACGATCCATGTTGGTGAAATTTATCGTCAAATTCAAGAATTAAAACCCACTGCGGCACACAGTATTTTTCTTCATAGGCAAAGAAATTTAATAAGAGGATCTCATCCATCACCCATGAGAGTGAGTGCTGCGAGTCATAATATCGAGCGCATGTATAATGAAATTGGTGAAATTAATCGTGCTTGTGAGTCAATGCGTCAAATATTACCTCTTGAGCGATTAGAAAATCTAGAGGCAAAATTAGAGATGTATAACCAACAGCACGCAATATTTATGGCGCCGTCAGTTATTTTTGATCGAGCGGCGAGGGGTAAGTTTGATGATGTTAGTGGTCCGAGAATGATGGCTTTGGCTGTGGGTGGTTCTTTAAACTGGGCGCTCAAATTTGGGCGCGTTCATGATAATACGCCTGATTGTCATTAAGTTTAAAATTTCTATATTGGGTTTATGAGCATACATATCATGAAACTGGTGGTGGGGGTTGATAGCCTTGAGGCGTTTGCGCAATTGCAGGCGCGGCAGGTTTTTGATTATGAAGGACAAGCGGCGGTGCCTTGTTGGACACGTTTTGCGCCCAAGCGCGCGGATGAATTGGTTCGTACGGGTGGATCGCTCTATCGCGTTATAAAAAACCGTATGCAATGCCGCCAAAAAGTTTTGGGTTTTGAGATGTTTGAAATTGAAGGGGCGGGCAAGAAATGCATGATTTGCCTAGATCCTGAAATTATTACCACCGTATCCACACCGCACCGCCCGTTTCAAGGGTGGCGGTATTTAGAACCTGCGAAAGCACCTGCCGACAAGGGTGTTTATGTGATAGGACAGAGTGAAGATGAGCCGCCCGAAGAGCTGGGCGAGCATCTTCGAGCGGCGGGGTTGTTGTAAATATTTACTTTTAAGCGGCTTTTTGTTGTTTGTGTTTGCCTTCACAAAATTCTTCAATTGCCTTTTTGCAAAATGCATCAAGATCATCAGGGTTTCGGCTAGTTACTAGTCCTGTGTCACATACGACTTCTTTATCGACCCATTTCCCTCCAGCGTTAGTGATATCGGTTTTTAATGATGGCCATGATGTTAATGTGCGTCCATTGATTACATCGGCTTCGATGAGGGTCCAAGGGCCATGGCAGATCGCGGCGACAGGTTTGTGTTGTTTGAAAAAATCTTTGATAAAAGCAATCGCTGATTTGTTCATGCGAAGAGTATCTGGATTATGAACACCGCCCGGTAAGACTAAGCCATCAAATTCTGAAGCGTTTGCATTGTCGATAGTCTGATCAACGTTAAATTTGTCACCTTTTTCAAAATGGTTAAACCCTTGGATTTTGTCTTTTTCGAGAGAAATGAGAACAACTTTTGCACCCGCGTCTTTAATGTCTTTCCATGGGCGGGTGAGTTCGATTTGTTCAAATCCATCTGTTGCGAGGAAGGCTATTGTTTTATTTTTTAAATCTAGTGGCATGATTTTCTCCTTTTGATTGTAGACATGCCAACCAAATAAAGTGCGGAAAGTTCCGGTTGTCGAGAAAATTAAACGGTTTGATTATGTTGTAGGGATCATTTTTTCGCTATGCTTTTTGCGTTTTTTCTTATATTTTTGGGCGTTTTCGAGGATTTCATAGGCGAGTGATGTGATGTAGCCGTTGATGTGGCGGTAGTCGCGGATGATGTCGAGATGCAGGGAGCTGGTGGCTATGGTTTCGGGTAGGCCAGAGCGTAGGCGGCTGAAATGCATGGCGGAGGATTGGCGCGCGGCGTTGCCGACGTCTTTTTTCTGATCGACCAATTTTTGCGCCAGATCAGGATCTTCGGACAGGAAAATATTTTGTGCCATGCGCATATTATCAACGATGCGGGCGTGGAAGTTTTTAATTTCAGCCCAGCCTTCATCGGAAAAACGCTCGCGATTTGTAGCTTTTTTGCGCGCGAGTTCCATCAAGCTTTTGTCGATGACATCGCCGATATGCTCCAGGTTGGTGGCAAAGGTGATGATTTGTAAGTAGCGGTCGGATTCTTTGGGATCGAGTGATTCTTGGGTTAATTTGGTCATGTAGATTTTTATTGACCCGTAAAGACGATCAACGATGTCATCTTTTTCGCTGATTTTTTTGGTCAGTGAAAGATCGTTATGTTCGAAAGCGCGGATGGTTTTTTGCAGCATGGTTTCGACGATTTCGGCCATGCGCAAGGTTTCGCGGGCGGCGGCGGCGAGGGCTACAACGGGTGTTCCTAAATCTTTATCGTCGATATAAACGGGCTCGTATTCTGGAGCGGCGAGGTTTTGGTCTTCGGGCACAGCAAATTCACACAGTTTCGCGACGACAGTGACGAGGGGGAGAAAGATGATGGCCATCGTGATGTTAAATGACATGTGGAGATTGACTAAATGACGGGCATTATCGACAGGGAATTGTTCGATGAGCGCGAGGATTTGCGGCAGAAAGAATGCGAATAATATCAATGTACAAAGGCGCATGAAGATATTGCCGCTGGTGATTCTGCGGGCAACGACACCGTCTTTATAGGTCGCAATAAATGCGATAAATGCACCGCCGAGATTGGCGCCAAGTACCAATAGAGCGCCGAGTTGCAAATCAATGATATTATTCATCGCTAAAGTGGCGAACAACAAAACGCCTGCAAGTGAGGAATGCATGACCCATGTTAAAATTGCCGCAAATATGATGGCGGTGAGGGGGTCCTTTTCCAAAGGGCCTAATATGTAGGGCAATGTGTCAGAGTGTGTGAGTGGCCCTGAGGCTTCTTTGATGAGGGCGAGGGAGAGGAGCATCAGGCCTAGCCCGATGAAGATGCTGAAGATATGGCGCGTGCGGCCGCTTTGTTCATAGCGCATATAGCCGATAATACCGATAATGAGTAGAGCAGGGGAGAGCCAGCTCATGTCAAAGGTCAGGACTTGGGCGACCAATGTGGTGGCGATATCCGCGCCGATGATAACGGCGAGTGCGCCCGCGAGGGGGATTTTATTATGTTTGACGAATGAGATCAAGAGCAGCGCGGTTGCGGTTGAGCTTTGGAGGAGGGCGGTTACGCCCATACCCGATAGGCACGCGATAAAACGGTTGGCGGTGCCTTGCGTGATGATTTTGCGTAGTGATGTACCATAAGCGCGGGTGAAGCCGACCTTGACCATGCGCGTACCCCATAAAAGAAGGCACACGGCTCCGGCGATGTGGAAAAGGATGAGGGATGCGGGAATGGCTTTGGCTCCGGTTGGAATTTTAAGTATCTATAATGCCTTATGAGGGTATGGGTATGCAAGGGGGATGTTCATAGGATTTTTGTAGAGATATACTAATTGACATCATGAGACCGCAGCATAAGGCCCTGTTTCTGACATGATTGCTAAGTTTTAGATAGATTTCCAATAAAAACTGATTTTACGCCTTTTTTTGGTTGAACACGGTTGATTTGGAGTGGTTCTC
>JBBKXA010000112.1:0-47232 GCA_037969235.1 Bdellovibrionales bacterium
AATAACAGCTTTAAAAATGGCATATTGCCCATTGAATTGCCGCAAGAGCAAGTTGACCAGCTTATGGATAGTGTTATTCAAGAGCCAGACGCTAAAATTGAAATTGATTTGGAAAAGCAGACCATTACGCGCGGCAATCAATTTAGTTTTGAATTTGAAGTTGATGGGTTTCGCAAGCATTGCTTGCTTAATGGGTTGGATGACATTGGCTTGACGTTGGAAAAAGCTTCACATGTTGAAGCGTATGAAGATAAACGTACACGTACACACCCCTGGGTTTAAGGAATTGAAAATATGACACACAAAATGGTGATTTTGCCCGGCGATGGGATTGGACCGGAGATTGTAGCAGAGGCCGTTAAGGTTATCGATTGGCTGAATGTGCATGAAAATGCGGGTATTACGCTTGAACATGATTTGATTGGTGGACAAGCTTATGAGGAATATGGTGTGCCGCTTGATGATAGCACGTTGGATAAATGCCGCAATGCGGATGCTATTTTAATGGGCAGTGTTGGTGGGCCGCAATGGGATGGTGTTGAATATAATAAACGTCCAGAAGCGGGGCTTTTGCGATTGCGGAAGGAATTAGAATTGTTTGCCAATCTCCGCCCTGCCCTTGTGTTTAACGCGCTTGTTGATGCATCGAGTTTGAAACCCGAGATCGTACGGGGGCTAGATATTTTGATAGTGCGTGAATTGACGGGCGGTGTATATTTTGGTGAGCCGCGCGGGATTGAAGATTTGGGTAATGGGCAACGCCGCGGGTTTAACACGCAAAGTTACGAGACATACGAGATTGAGCGCATCGGACGTGTTGCCTTTGAATTGGCGCGCAAACGTTCTAATCATGTCACGAGTTGTGAAAAGGCGAATGTCATGGAGAGCGGCAAGTTGTGGCGCGAAGACATGACTGCGCTTCATGCTAAAGAGTACGGCGATGTGAAACTAGAACATATGTATGCAGACAATTGTGCGATGCAATTGTGCCGCAACCCACGGCAATTTGATGTGATCGTGACGGATAATTTATTTGGCGATATTCTGAGTGATGAAGCGGCTATGTTGACAGGATCATTGGGAATGCTTCCCTCCGCGTCATTAGGCAAAGAGGGTGTTGCGGGGTTGTATGAGCCTGTACACGGTTCTGCGCCCGATATTGCAGGGAAAGGTGTAGCTAACCCGCTTGCGACGATCCTAAGCCTTTCTATGGCTTTGCGTTATTCGCTTAACCGTGGGGATTGGGCTGATAAAATCGAGCGCGCCGTGCAAAGCGTTTTAAATGGTAAAATCCGTACAGTCGATATCGTGAGCGAGGGCATAAATGCTATATCAACACAAGATATGGGTGACGCAGTAATTGCGGCAATGGTTTAAATTACAAGCGATAAGCGAGCGCGCATAATGAATTACGACGCGCTTGATTATATGATACTCCGCCTGTTCGGCAACGACCTCCTGTAGAAGAAATAATAGAACCTGTATTGGCTACGCCGTCATCCAAGCGAATATCAATGCTTGCCGCTTGAGGAGCTGTTAAAGTCCCGCTCGCGTTATTAACATTTGTAACACGTCCGTTATGAATCAAATATATTCCTGAGCGGAACTCAGTGTTTGTAAAATTGCTTACAAATCCCTGCCGCGTGTCTCCCACTAGAAAACCACCATCTATCGACGATCTAGGGTTTGTTACGCCAAAAGACCTTGGGTTACGCACCGTTCCGTCCATGCCTGTGATATATCCTGCGGCGAGGAGATGTCCGAAAAAATATACCCCCTCCCCATTGGAGGCTTGTCCTATTCTACGGTTAATTATGCCGTTTCCATTGCCATTGCGGCAAACATCAATATTGGCGCAATTGGGGATTCTTCCTCGCCCCCCTCGTGCTGTTCTCATATCGCCAGGCAAGGCATTAAACTGGTTTCTAAAATCATTATATGCCGCGCCGATGGCCTCAAATTGAGCCATTGTTGATGTTACGCGAGCGTTTGTAATAAGCTCTTGCCCTTTTAGAATACCCCCAATGAGAAGGCCGATGATAATCATCACGACGGCAAGTTCGACGAGAGTAAATCCTGCATCTTTTTGATCTTTGGGCATATTAAAATCTCTCCTAAATTGAAGAAAAAAAGCCCGGAAAGTAACCGGGCTTTTTTAAATTTTCAATAATGATTATAAACGATATGCGACAGCACAAGTTTGGTTTGTGACGCTTTGTGCGTACACTATGCCGTTACGGCAAGTCGAGCCTGTGTTTTGTGAAATCACGCTACCTGTTCCAGGTACGCCATCATCAAGACGACGATCAAGGTTTGCAGCTTGTGCAGGTGTTAAAATGCCTGTTCCAGTTCCCACTGCAGCAGTTGTTCCAGTCAAAACGATATGCGGACGAGGACGCATCTCGGTAATATTAAAGCCTGTAGCGGCGCCGTTTCTTGCATCGCCAACAGTAAATCCACCACCTACAGGAGCGGTCGGCAACGCATTACCAAATGCAACTACGTTTGTTCCATCTAAACCAGTGATGAAGCCTGCTGCTAATAACTGACCAAAGAACGCAAGGCCTTCGCCGGCAGGGACAACCCCAATAGAGGTGTTAATAATCCCATTACCCGCGGTAGCTGCTGGTCCGATACATTGGGCAGCACAGTTTGTTAAACGCGTATCTGCAGTAACCATGTCACCAGGTTGAACATTAAACTGGTCAATAAAACCATTATATGCCGCGCCCAAAGCTTCCATTTGTGAAATGGATGTTGTGACACGTGCGTTTGTGATCAATTCCTGACCTTTTAGAATACCACCGATCAACAGACCGATAATGATCATAACAACAGCCAACTCGACAAGGGTAAAACCCTGCTCTTGGCTACGTAGATTTTGGATAGATGTTTTCATTTCGTATAATCTCCTTTTTCGAATGAAAAATTTAAGGCGGGTTAATTTGCAGATCCATACCAGATGGTAAAAATTTACAAATTAATGATTTTAAGTATACACAGTTTCCGCCTCAAAAATAGTTGTTAATATCAGAATGCCAGAAATTTTATAAAGAAATCATTAAAATTTTGAGGCACTTAGCCCATCATGATGTTTGAACATGTTATAAAAACGAATTGATATGTGCGAGATAATTATCGCGGGGTTTTATTCTATTTTTCTGAATTGTCCGGGTGCTTGCCCTGTTATATTTTTGAATACACGATTGAATGATGAGAGCGAATTGAAGCCCACTTCTTCGGCAATAATGTTTAAGGGGGCATCTGTTTCGAGTAATAATTGCTTCGCATCATCAATGCGATGGTCATTCATTAATTGTGGGAATGACTTTTTAAAATATATATTGATGACTCGTGATAAGGCCATTTCCGATACATCGCATTCTCGTGCCAAATCAGCGCGTGAATATGTGGGCTCTTGATATATTTTTTCTAAGCTTAAAAGCGAACTTATTTTTTTTGCCAAGGCTTCTTCGGTTTTATTGAGGTCTTGTTCACTTAAGTTGGAAGGTGTTGAGGCTTGAGGTTTTGGATATATGCGCAAAATACTCGTACTCACTAAATATACAAAACCCAACCCTAAAACGTTACGCATTAACATAAATTGATCAACATTAATTCTCTCGACCAGAACCATAAACACAGTGAATAAAAATCCAACATTAAGCAATATTATTGCCATTGTTAGCCAATAGCGTTCACGGCCGAATTTTTGTTTTCGTATATCATAGAGTCTTTCGGTATTAAAAATAATTAGCAAACTCACTGCGCCGGCGATTAATCCTGCGATATAAAGCAGGCCTTGCATCTCCATACAACTCAAGAGATTCACGCATCCTATGATTTTGTTACTTATCACAGATGCGATAGCGAAACTTATCGGGATTAAAAGTATTGGATAGCATGCGCGCCACGAGATTGCGCCGTTAAAATGAACGAGCTGCTTAATTAACAACGCGCTTATTGGCGGCGTAGAAAACCATATCCACCATTGGAGATAGAAAAAGCCCATATCATTGCCAGAAAGTCGGTCTTGCGCAAAATCAGAGGTGAACCCTGCGCCCAATGCGCAGAAAAACAATACGGGTATGAATAAATATTTAAAGCCCGAAGCGCCGAAAAAGATATGCACTATCAAAAAAGTGCATTGTACGATTCCAATGAGCGCTAATATTTCTGGAATTGTAAGGCTAAACTGATTCATGGTTGAAATCTTAAATCACTTTTTGTTCTGGCACAATTTATTGCCTTTGGCTTCTTCAGGCGTGAGTATTTGTTCGCATATGTAGACAATGGTCGAATTGACTTCGTTTGGATGCAGGTGCTCCGACTCTGTTTTAAGAAGATTTATCATCATTTCATAGGCGGCTTGCTTTTCACCTTTAGCATTCAAAATATAAACTGGAAGTTGGTAAGCCCAAGACGGCATATTTCGGTTTTTATAACTGGATAGTTTTGTCGCCAATGTCATAGCTTGATCCAAATCATTTTTGCGATAGCGCGCAAGATAAACCGCGCGGGCCATAAAACGCCATTTTTCTCCCTGCCCATCTCCAGCGGCTTGTTCAAGGTAATCAATTAACGGCTGGAGTTTATCGGGATCTTGAGAGCCGCCAAATACATTTCCTGCTAATAAAGGTGTAAAATCAGATTTTGGGTCCAATTTGTGTTGCAACAAAAACCATTCGGACAATGCTTCGTAATCAAAATCAGCAAGCCTTATAGATTTACCACCTGTATCACCCATATTTTGTAATGTTAAGCCATATAGCCGATATGCAAATTGTGGGTCTCCTAATGTTGCGAGTAGAGCTCCTGTTAATGATGGCGGTGGAGGTACATTTTGCCACGCAATTTTTTCGTTGCGCAATGAAAACCAGAGCGCCCCGTTACAAATAATTGCCGCCGTAAAAAATGCAATTAACGCCAATTTATAGTGTAAAGCGGTCATAAGCCACAGACCTTTTAAAATTTTCGGTAGTGCATATCAATTAATGCGGCGAAGATAATGAGCGAAGTATAAACTACGCATTGGATTGTTACAAAAGCAAAGTTTTGGATGTCTTCGATGCCATATACGAGCCAAGAAGTTTGCGCCATCAAATCAAGACGTGGCATGAGGGCGGATATAATTTGCATTAAAAATTCAAGCACATGACCATCGGTTGCAACTTTGCCAGAATCTATGATCCCGAGAATTTGTGTCATCATCCGCGAGAGCACATAAAACCCCATACATATAAACGCACAGCTGGCGGGGCTAGAGAGAATCATTGAGAAAAATAATGCAACATTCACCATTATAATATTTTCAGCCATCAGACTAAGAGCCCAAAAAAAATGACCGTTTGAAGCAAGATGAGAAGACAAAACGTAAATACATGCGCCTGAAACAATGGCCAAACCTGCTGCGATTACAGAAAATCCTCCGGCGTAAGATAAAACTAGCTTGGTACGACTGACGGGGCGCGACAGCATAAATTCAACATCGCGTGTTTCGAAGCTTCGCCGAATAAAGAAAATCACAAACAACACAAGACCGAAAACATTAAGAATACGAATCGAGCCTGCCGCAAAGACGGCCACAAAACGATCTTGTTCTGTTAATGCCGTTGCCCCCATAAATACAGCAAGCGATACAGCAATTATAAGCATCAAGGTAATACCGATAATTAATTTATCGCGTATTGCTGCTTTGAGAACATAAGATACAAGTGTAAATGGTTTCATAACTTACGCGCTCAAAGTCTGTTTTATCTAAAAGCGTAAAGGACGACGGTCAGATGAGAATTGTCTATATAGATCTTTGTCTGTGTTATGGATGCTGTCACTTGGGCTTTCCAAAATTGTGGCTTCCAAGAAAATAACCAGCTCTGTTTTTTGGATCGAATCTCTGCGATCTTTAAACAGATTGCCGAAGACTGGAGTTTCGCTTAAGACAGGAACACCTGTTTCACTCGTAGTAACTCTGTCCTGAAGCAAGCCACCCATAACAATCGGCTGGCCAGAGCGCACCTGAATGACGGAGTCAATCTCTTGAACGTTTAATTCAGGTACGAGTGATTCCACACCTTGAATATTATTTGCGGCCGTAATGTATGTAATTGCGGGGTCTGGAATACTTTTAACCACACGTGTAATGGTTGGGCGGATTGCCATTGCTACTGTTCTGTCATCCATATTGATAGAAGGCTGAACATTAATCAAAACTCCTTCTGGCACATTCAAAATTTCACTGTCAATTTCAGTTGTTGTCCCGTTATCATCGCGTGTAACATCCACGTCAATGTCAAAGAAAACACGGTTAGTCGCAACATTAAGTACGGCTGGCTGATTATTTAATACTGTCAGGCGTGGGCTGGCCAAAGCTTTGACTGTTCCAAAGCCAGATATCGCCTCTACCAATGCTTGCACATCATTACCAGCAAAGCCTGCGACGAAGCTTCTATTTGAAGCAACGGTTGTCCCAGAGATTCCTCCAGCTACAGGGTTAACAATATTTGTTAACGGCCTTACTGTTCCTTCGCTTAAGAAGTCAAGTGTAGCTTCGCCACCGAATAACCCCATTATGCTCCAATCAATTCCCGTTGCAAATTCATCATTGAGCGTGACTTCTAGGACCTTAGCTTCGATTAACACTTGTGATGAGACGGCGCGCTTAAGAAGTATAAGGTAGTTTGCGACTTCCTTATGTGACTTTTCACTCGCAAAGACACTAATTAGTCCAGCTTGACGGTTAATGGTGAACGTTTCTGGTCCATCATCAACACCGTTATTATTCATTGCTGCATCATCTTCTTCCTCTTCTTCAACTGGAAGGTTTTCGACATTCAGCACGGCTTCAGGCGCATCAGTAACAGGCGTTCCATCAGGAGATAATGCTTGCACCTGTGGATTTTGATCTGTCGCTACAATACGGGGGCTTTTCTTTGTTTTAAGTGCACCAGTTTGTGATCCCTTAACAATTTGTTCGAGATTTGTTTCTAGCTCACCCCAAAAATTCATTTCACTTTCAGAGGATGCTTCAAATTGAGAGCCGGAATCTGCACCATCACCATTAACAACTGACACATTATTACTAATGCCACTTTTGCTTTTGCGGATGTAGCTCAAATAATCAATTTTGTATACTTTGTTGTATGCTTCATCCAATTCAACGCGCACCATATCGTCGTTGAAATTATAGCGCAGACCAGCAATATTCGAAATACGTTCAATCACTTGGTCAAACGGGCGGTTACGCGCAGAAAAAATAATTGAGCCTTTTATACGTGGGTCAAGCTCAATATCGTAATCTGCTTGTTGCGCCAATTCATATAGAGCGTCACGCAACGGTACAGTCTGATTAATTGTAATCGTTACAAGCGGCATCGATTTCATACTATTACCTGCTTGGGCAATATAAGGTTGGAGCTCAGGGATGGTTCCACCGCTGGCCTTATCTTCGCTCACGTCAGGGATACGCGTTGCCATAGCATCTCGGTAATCCTGAAACTCTAAATTTGCCTCGCGCTCAGATTTGAGGTGATTTTTTGCAAGGTCACACGATGACACTGTCATTGCGACCAAAGGCATAAGAAACAAGTTTAAAATAAGAAATGATTTTTTTATTCGCGTAAAATTAAATATGTTCATAGAAATTAAGCCTCGTGAGAAAAAGTGGCGTTCGTGCGGCTGCACAACATGATTCTTAAATACTTTATCATATTTTTAAGGCGTGTGTAGAGGTTAAAAATCATAGAATACAGAAATACAGGGAAAATTATTCGTGAAAAGATATTCGCGAAGTATCCATTCCGCTGAAGCCGTCACTATCACCTGCACCTTTTTTAGATAGCTTGCTTTGATTTAATTTAATTTTAAGGTCTGAAGGACGATCTGAACTTTTGATCGCTGTTTCTTCGGTGATCATGCCGCGTTTAAACAAATCAAGTAGGCATTGATCGAAACTACACATACCAAGACTTTGGTTTTGTTCCATCACTTCTTTGATTTTTGTGATTTCTCCTTTGAGAATTAATTCACGAACCAGCCCTTGGTTGAGCATAATCTCAACGGCTGGTACAAGTTTCGAATCGATGCCTGGAATTAAACGCTGGGAAATAATGGCCTTAAGATTCATAGCTAAATTCAAGCGTACTTGTTGCGTCATTTCTTCAGGGAAAAAATTAACGATACGCTCAATGGCTTGGTAGGCGTTATTCGTATGGATTGTGGCTAAACAAAGATGACCAGTTTCTGCTATTGTCAATGCTTGGTCCATAACTTCGCGGTCGCGAATCTCTCCCACGAGAATTACATCAGGTCGCTGACGCAGCGAGTTTTTCATTGCTATCGCGAAACTTTCAGTATCGACACCAACTTCGCGTTGAGACACTACAGATTTTTTATGCTCATGATAATATTCAATGGGGTCTTCAATCGTAATAATATGGCCTTCCGTGCCTTGATTACGGAAGTCCACCATTGAGGCTAGCGTGGTTGACTTACCCGATCCAGTAATACCAGTAATAAGAACAAGTCCGCGTTTCTCCAATGCCAGGTCGCCCAGCAGATCAGGAAGCTTTAAGCTCGCGAAATCTGGAATTATCGATACGATACGACGAATGACAAGCGCAGGGAATTGTCGTTGCTGCATAACATTTACGCGATAACGTCCCTGCTCACCCATATCAAGAGCGGTGTTCAATTCTCTATTCGTTTCAAACTCGCGTTTTTGACGCCCTGTTAGAATGGAATTTAAGATGCTTTCAATATCTTGATGGGAGAGCGCCCTGTCAGCGAGCGAAAACATGCCCGCATCAGCACGAAGTGATGGCGGATGCCCTACCGTAAGATAAAGATCACTTGCCTGACGCTCTTCCATGGCTTTGAGATAGTCGAGGATGACTGGTTTTTCTTCTGGCGACATTAGAACGAATATCCTCCGTCTTTAGCTCCAGAAGACGTTTCCATTCCACCTTCGGTTTCGTTAAGCTTGGCTCCGCCAACAGCTGATGATGCGTAGTCATCATCATCATCGTCATCCGTATTACTCGTGAGTAACGTGGCGCGGCGCGCTTCATCTTTACCGATGATCCCTGCTTCGAAAAGATCAGAAATCGAATCCTGCATTGTGACCATCCCGTAGCGCGAGCCAGTTTGCATCATGGAATACAGTTGCGGTACTTGGTTTTCACGAATCAGGTTACGCACCGCATTTGTACCGACAAGAATTTCAAAAGCCCCTACCCGACCATTTCCATCCTTGCGACGAACAAGTGTTTGTGCAACAACGCCTTGCAGTGAGCTTGATAACATCGCGCGCACCATTTCCTTGTCTCCTGTTGGGAAAACGTCAATAACACGGTCAATAGTTTTAGATGCGGAATTCGAGTGAAGTGTCGCAAAAACAAGGTGTCCCGTTTCCGCGGCTGTTAGCGCTAAAGAAATTGTTTCATAGTCGCGCATCTCCCCCACGAGAATAACATCAGGGTCTTCGCGCAATGCGCTTTTTAGTGCGCGAGCAAAAGAGTTTGTATCCGCCCCAACCTCGCGGTGATTCACTAGACTTTTTTTAGAGTTGTGGAAAAACTCCACGGGGTCTTCGATGGTGAGGATATGTTTGCCCTCGTTAACATTGATGTGATTAACCATTGACGCGAGGGTTGTTGACTTACCCGATCCCGTAGGCCCTGTTACGAGAATAATGCCTTTTTCCAATTCAGAAAAACGGCGCATAACTGGTGGCAGACCAAGGTCTTCCATTGTTGGCACTTCGCTAGGAATAGTCCGAAAAACTCCCGACGAACCCAAGCGCGTTGTAAAACCGTTCACACGAAAACGGGCCTTTTCTCCTAAAGCGATCGCGAAATCAAGCTCCATATTTTTTTCGTATTCGGCGCGTTGCTCCTCTGTCATGACAGAATAGAGCATTGTGCGAATATCATCGCTTGACAAAGCCTCGGCCTTAACGCGTTTTAAAAGGCCACTGACGCGAATGATTGGAGGACTGCCTGCGCTGAGATGCAAGTCAGATGCGCCATTTTGCATGGTGAATGCGAGAAGCTGTGTTAGGTCCAAAGGAATTCTCCTATATTGATGTGAGACAAATGCAGATCAGATAAAATGTCGTACGACTATATTGCATCACAATTATATACAAATCCTTAACATTTTGTAGTCTTTTTAAAAAATCATATTACTTTCAAATTAAATTTAAACAAAAAACATGAGTATAAAAAAAGATATTATTAATGCTGGCCCAAACGGGAATACCGCTTCACCCCTTATGCGTTGCCAGATTGCGCCGATTAAAACCCCAAGAATTCCGCTTAAAATGTAAAAACTTGAGAGTTGAGCAACGCCTAACCAGAGACCAGCTACGGCGAAGAACTTTACATCGCCCATACCCATCGCTTGCCTTTTTAAGGTTTTTGTCATTACTAAAGATAATATATACGATAGGGCTGCAAATAAAAAAGCGCCACCAATGTAATTTCCAACTATGGATATGCTGTTTTCGGGAGCATGTACTATTTGCAGGACTATGCGCATCCCCCCAAGCCCTGCTATTATCAGCGTCAAAATATTAGGCAGGATTTTTAACCTGAAATCGATAATAAATAGCGACATTATAAATGGTACAGAAACCAAAAACATTAAGCGCTCCGCCCATATGAGAGGCGTAAAAAACAAAAATATCGAGATTGATAAAAATGCGGCCGAGATTTCTAGTAGGGGGTAGAATGCAGAGATTTTTATTTGGCAATATCGGCAACGTCCTTTTGTGATTATCCATGATAACACTGGCATTAAATCACGCGTTGATAAAATGTGTTTACATGATGGGCAGGACGAACGCGCGTTAAGATTAAAAACAATTGTGTTATCGGGTATTCGTGCGATAAGAGCGCTCGCGAAACTTCCGAAAATTAGCCCTACGCATATATAAGCGAAAAATTCGATCACCCAAACCATGTCGGGTGAAGAAAATCCGTAAGATACCGGATCATACATTACGGATTACCGGAGCTCTGCTAATCTTTGGAAAACTGCCTCACGAGGAATTGTTGCGCTAGCACCATATAAAGTGTCAATTTCTAAGGCCTCTTCGTAATACCCTATCGCTCTATCGCGATCAGCTGCGCGATCTGCAATCACCGCCATATTATAGACATGATTAGCATTTTCAGGCTCAATACTTGCTGCAGTTCCTAATGCATTAATGGCTTCGTTAAACTGCCCTAATTTAGCATGTGCAACGGCCATTTGCGCTAGAATATTTGTATCCCCAGGGTTTACTTCGCGTAAATCCATAAGGTTGCGCAAAGCCACTGCAGGATAACGATGCAATAATAGTCCTTGCATATTCACGTTTGCTTCTACGTTTTTTGGACGAATATCGAGCAAATCTTCATAGGCTTGTAAAGCTTCATCTTCACGCCCTGCTTTTTGCAACGCAATAGCGCGTCCAAGCATAATATTGGGGTCGCGTTTATTTTCGGAAAACAGGTCATTGTAAATAATGAGAGCCGATTCAAAACGCCCCAATTTCATTGCGCGATCCGCCGCAACAAGGCGTGCCTTAACACTGTTGGCGCTGTATGTCTGGTTGGATATAACCAAACGTGAACCTGGGCTTGTTAAAGGGTTAACCTTTGAGGGGGCTCCTTTGCGTGCCAATTCACCTTGAGGGGCTAAAGCTTCCGCATCAAAGAAGAGGTTCTCATCAAATTCTTCAGTTGGTTCGGCTTCAGGAATTGTTGGTGTTGGTATTGTTTCGTCTACGGCAGTAGACAAATCGTTAACATCTGGTGTAGCCGGCGCTTCAATGATTTCTTCGATAGCCGTAGAGGGGTCAGCGAGCTTGATTTCCTCAACATCATCCACCTCAGGTAACAATGGCTTAGCCTCAACTATACCTGCGGGCGATTGACCGTCTTCTTTATGCACATTTAATTGAGCATGTAATGGCGAAGACATGCTTACAAATGTTGCAAAACTTATAGATACTAGAAATTTAAAAGACATATGCATTGTAAAAACCTGTTTTAATCTGCTTGTGTTTAAAGAGGACGGGTAAAACGAATCATGAGTATGGTTGATATTTTGATAAATATATCATGCTCCAGCTTTTTCCTCAATATATTGTAGGAACGCTTGTTCCAAAGATTTTGACTTAGTTTTCTTTTTTAAATCTGCGGCTGTTCCTGTATATCGAATTTTCTTGTCATGGAGTACGGCAACACGGTCACATATTTCATCCATATCCGCAAGGATGTGCGAACTTAAGAATATCGTACAGCCTTTATTTTTAGTTTCTTGCAACAAAGCTTTAACTTGAGCGCGGGCGACAGGGTCAAGGCCGCTCATTGGTTCGTCGAGAATTAAAATGTCGCATCCCGTTAGAATTGTGCCAAGCAAGCCCAGCTTTTGGCGCATACCTTTGGAATAGGTTTGTACACGACGCTTCAGTGCCGTGGGATCTAGCGATACGCGTTGGGCGTATTCAATACATTGCTCGTCGCTTAAAGGATGATTGTACAGCGCCGCGGAGAATTTTAAAAACTCAATGCCGCTGAGAAACCACGATGGCTCGAAACGCTCGGGAAGGAAAGCTAGCCTTTGCTTTATCTTATTATCATTGACCGCTCTGCCGTGAATATAAACCTCACCAGAATCTTGGGTACGCAGGCCTAATAAGGTTTTAATTAGCGTTGTTTTTCCCGCACCGTTTAATCCGATGAGGCCAAAAAACTCTCCTGTTTCAACTTGTAGATTTATATTTTCTATAGCTGTCATTTCGCCATATAAAACATTAACGTCGAGAATAGAAATTGCTTGGCTTTCAGCCATTTTTGCGCTCCGCATCAGCCTGGTAAAAACACCCGCGCATCCAAATTAAACCGTTGGTGTGGGCGAAGTCGTATTGGGAAAATTTGATTAGTATAGTCATCAAACCATTTAAACTCGATGTATGTTTTAAAAACCTTCAAATCCAAAACCTCTTTTGGTATTGCATCAGGTGTCACGCGTTTTTCATTCAGCCAAACCGCCCAATCACTTCCGCCGCGATAGACTAAGCCACCTAATCTTAACTCACGCTCTTCTGGAGGCGGCTTGATCTTTTCAGCTTCATCTTCACCTAAGCTTAAATCACGCATAAGTTCACTTTCAGAGACAGGCCGAGCGACACCTCTGGCGTTTTTTGCATCTCGTATTGCCACATATTCCCAATAAGTAAACACTACTGAGTTATAATCATCTGGGTTGAATATTGGTTTAACACCATTAACGGCTGAGGCTTGGCCTACATCAAAACCTTGATCTTGAGGCCCACTAGATAGAACGACATTTTCATCTTCCGACGGTAACATAGAGGCATCTAACTCTGCTGCCGCTATATCATCCTCCACTTCAGCTTCAATAACAGCGTCAGATGCTGGTTGAACAACCATATTGGTATCTATAATCTCGTCTTCGTTTTGAGCATGGGCGGTAATAGGCAGGAAAATCACAACAGCGGCGAGAAAAATTAAATTTTTCTTTTTTAAGTTTTTTAAAAACATGTGCAAACATCTCATATGATTTGTTTTATTAATCATTGCACACCCCACATATTTTCGTCGCCTTCATCTGCGTCTTGCGCTGCGGGTATCATTGTTCGCCATGACATTTCAAGCTTTGCTGTCACTAAAGGGGGATTGCCGCCTGCGGAAATGGCGCGTAGCACGGTAGCCGAAACATTCGCTTCGCGCTTAAGCTCAATTTTTTCAATCGAAACATGACCAGGGAAATAGTTTTCAATCAAAAACATATAGTTGAAAATGTTTACATCGTCTACGGCTTCAATGTTGGCCTCAATTGTACTGTTGAGTATTTGATGTTTGGCCTTTAATGACTCTTCGTTTTCTTCAAAAACACCAGGCTGGATGCTAACAATCGCCTTGCTCACACCTGATTTCCTTTGTATGTCATTAAAAATCAATTCTGCTTGTCTACGGTCTTGCTCCGTGAAAAAACCATCTGCACTTAAAATTTCAAATTCATCCTTTTGCACAGCCAGCTGATCAAATTCAACCTGCATAAGATCAATATCAGCTCGAAGCGTAGAAACTTCCCCGCGCATCGTCGACATATTACGTTCATCTGTTTGTATTTGTGGCGTTAAATAATAAAACACTATAAGCGCAAGCGCAGCATTTGTTACGAACAATGCCAAGAGGATAAAGATACGTTTAATTCCTAAGATGTTAATCATTCTGGAACTGGCCCCTTAATTTGTATTTCGGCTACAAAATCTTGTTCAACATCCTGCTTTTTCAAATCGCCAGCCTCAACGATAAGCCCCTCTGTATATTCGTAATCTTTAAGGAATTTTGTAACATTAACCTCATGATCAGGCAATAAACTCTGGATTCGTCCGCGCAAGTTTTCAACTTCAGTGTTCCCGCGTTCAATATCAGCGGTAGACGGATAAGTCATTTTTAAAGTTGCTGTGAATAATTTTTCTTTTTGATTTTGAACTGTATTATAAGCATCTGTAATTATATTTTTCTTAGGGCGATTTATATTCACACTATCAACACGAAGATCTTTGCCCAAAGCACGTCCAACATTTTGAAACAAAGCCAAGACTTTAATTCGTTGTTTCTCAAGCTCTGCCTGAACGGCAATAGATCCTTGCACGAGCTGAGCGTCAAAACCTACATCCTTAAGGCGTTGTAATTCTCGTTGGTATTGCGCATCAAGTTGTGTTTTTTGCTGTTTTAATACATCTGTTTGCGAAGATATTTCTGAGAGCTTTCCTGCTTTTGAGGCTGCCTGATAAGCCAAATAGGACGCGCCAGCAAATAAAACTAATGCCACTAACATTGCCGCTTTTCTTGGGGATGATATCTTATCAAGTTGCGCGGCATTTAAAGGCAATAAAAAACGACTTTTTCGTCCAGCCCATGCCACATGCAAAGCATCAGCGTAGCGCTCTTCGTTTTGTCTTCCGATGCGTACGCCCAGAATACTCGCAGCTTCCGTTATAGGCATAACATGCAGATCGCAATCCTCATCAAACATGGATTTAAGCGCATCACCTGCTTCTGAACCTGCAATGACGAAAGCATCTAGGCCGTCATCAGCATCATAACCAAAACGAGCCAAATAGCTCATTGTTGATTTAAATTCATTGTGCAAAGCACTAGCCCAAGCTTGAGGGTCTTGGTCAGTGTCAATCATAGGGCTCATACGCGTAAGTGCAAGCTCACCATTTTTAGTTAATATCTGACGTAAGCTGCCGTTATTATGTTGACCAACAAACACAGCCCATACGTTTTGTTTACCTCGTTTATTTTTACCGCCCTTTTTCAGTGATAGCGCCTTAACCATATCTGAAGACTCAACTGGCAATAAGCAAAAGCCAGCGACGGACGCTAAAGATTTCGATGTGGCGCTTACGGTTTTGTTAATTTGTTCACTGCCAGAAACAGCCGCAAAAATATAGATGCCTGCTGCAGGCTGTGCGCCTGACTTGCTAACTTTTTCTTTTAATGCGTATGCGGCCTTAATGGGGTAATTGGGGAAAGCAACGTTCAATTTGCGCTTAACCATAGCCGTGCGGTCGATGACATTTACGCCAGTGCGGATAATTTTTTCCTTACGATAATGTTGTTCGACCATATCATTGAGAATCAACACAGGCTTTTTGCCGCAATCTTTGGCAATAATATTTGCGACATTATCTTCAAAATTTTCCGCCGCCCATGGCAGTGCTTCAACCAACTTTACGCCGCCGTTATTAACCGTCATTACGGACAAAAACTCATCGGAGATGAGTAAAACTGTTCTACTTGGAGAGAGTATGGATAGTGACATGTTAAACCTAAACCTAAAAATTATCCTCAAAAAAGAAGCTTGCGCGCCTCCTAAAAATTCATAAACTTACCCAAATTCATATAAATTGGCCCCAAACTTCCAGCAGCAATCCACGCAATCATAAGTCCGAGTATAGCAGTTAATGTGGGCTGAATCATCTCAATTAAACTTTCAATCGCTTCATTCACATCGTGCGTATAAAATTCTGACACCTGATCCAGCACAACCGTTAGATTACCAGATTCTTCGCCCACCTTAACCATGCGCACAACCATGCTAGGAAACTCACCACTTACATTCAAAGCTTCTGATAAAGCGCTACCAGATTTCACACGCACCTCGACCTCTTCCATTGCATCTAGTAAAACCAAGTTTGTTACTGTTTCGCGCGAAGATTTCAGGCCGCTAATCACGTCAATACCACTAGCATACAAAGCGCCGAATGTTTGTGCGTAGCGCGCAATAGAAATTTTTCGAATAATTGGCCCTATAACTGGTGAATTCAAATACATACCGTCAATTTTGTATGCGAAGGCATCCGAGCTTTTGCGCAGAGCTTTTAACCCTATATACAGTAAGACGGGCACCGCCAATACAATAAATGCACCATATATAGGTAAGCCAAAAATAGAAAATATTGGCGTGATAAAAAAATCAGAAGTGGCAATTAGCCATACTGAGAACCAAGGCAAATCGAGCGAGAGAAACCTCAAGAAACCAACAATTTGCGGCACAACAATACTCATCATAAAAACAATCGTTAAAACCACTACAATAGTCACGATTATTGGATAGCGTGTTGCTTTTCGGATTTTTGCCTGGATAATATCAACCCATTTTAAATACTTAACAAGCTGACGGTATGAAGACGTAAGATCCCCTGTCTCCTCACCTGCATTAATCAAAGACAAATATAATGACTTAAATATTTTAGGGTGCTTGCCCATTGCTTCAGATAAGGATGAGCCATCAGAAACGTCACGGTGCACTTCGGTCATGATATCGCGGAGTGAGTCATTTTCTGTCGAGTCTCGAACATCAGACAAGGCATCTAACAACGGTACACCAGCACTTTGCATTTGCTCCATTTGCACAAAGAGCTGAATAATGTCGCGCAGCACTATCTTCTTAGAACCAAATTTAAACCCAGCTTTCGAACCTGTCTTCATTGCACTGCAATCAATCAGCTCCAATCCGCCAGATTGAAGTTGTTTGTACAAATCAACCTCACTATTCGCAGCAATGTTACCGCGAATAGGGCGTCCTTTGGAGTTTAGTGCTTTGTATTTATAGCGCGGAATGACAATTACCCTTTAAGAAAATATTGCAAATTAATAATATTAACGCCTGATATCGACGACTTTGGAGAGGGCTTCGATCGAAGTCACCCCTTCTAGTACTTTAAGAATGCCATCGTCTTTCATAGATTTGAAGCCTTTTTTTACGGCAAGTGCTTTTAACTCAGCTTTATTTGCAGCTGCCGCTAACAATTCATCCATCTCTTCGTCAAAGCATAATATCTCAACCACCGCCGTACGCCCCTTGTAGCCGCCGCCTGCGCACGTATCACAGCCGCCTTGTTTTGCGCGATATATTTGCGGTGGGTTATTTGAATCAACGCCTAAAATTTCACAGTCTTCTGCACCGGGCGTATATACCTCGCGGCAATCTGGACATAAGCGTCGAGTCAAGCGCTGTGCAAAAACAGAAACAATAGCGCCAGCAACCATACCTGGCTTCAATCCCAAGTCAAACAAACGCGGAATTGCACCAAACGAATCATTGGTGTGCAATGTCGTATAAACTTGATGCCCCGTCATGGCGGCTTTAAGAGCCATGCCTGCCGTCTCTCCGTCACGGATCTCACCGATAAAAATAATATCAGGATCTTGACGAAGAAGCGCCTTGATCCCATCAGCAAATTCCAACACACCTTCACGAACATGCGTTTGACGAATCATAGGCAGAGAATATTCCACAGGATCTTCAAGCGTTTGAATATTCACATCAACCGTATTAATTTCGTTCAACATCGAATACAAAGATGTTGTTTTCCCTGACCCCGTTGGCCCAGTAACAATGATAATCCCCTCAGGCTTGCTTTGCGAATATTTGATTAGCTTCAAATTATGTTCACTGAAACCTAATTTTTCCATCGGCATAATGCTTTCGGACTGGTCAAGAACACGCAAAACAATATTTTCGCCGTTCACAGTCGGCAGAGATGACACACGGAAATCGGCTTCCCGCCCGCCAACATGCATACCGAAGCGCCCATCTTGCGCGCCAAGCTTATCGGCAATATTCATTCCAGACATGATTTTAATACGCTGAGAAATACCGCTCCAATGCTGCTTGTGTAAAATTTGCGCCGTGTACAAAACCCCATCTTTTCTATAACGAAGACGAATGAAATTCTCCTCTGGCTCAAAGTGTAAATCTGATGCGCCTGTTTTCACAGCTTCAAACACCAAGGCATTTACAAGCCTTACAATTGGATGTGAGAACATCTCACTCTCATCAAGAGTGGCGATGTCTTTTTGTTCGCCATTCTCTTCTAATTCTTTTAAAATATCTTTGACTGAACTAGCGTAACCATAGGCCATATCAATGGCTTCAATCAATGTTTTTGGAGTGGCAACCATTGGCTTAATAATGAGGTGTTTTGGTATATAACGGCGCAATGTATCCGTTGCGACAATATCAAATGGATCTGCCATTGCCACTTTTATATGGGTTTCCGATTTGGAGATGGGCAAAATTTTATGCTTGGCTGCTACATTTTTATTTAACAATGCGAGAACATCGCCATCAAAAATAATAGTTTTAGGATCAAAAAGTTCAAAACCCGCACTCTCAGCAAGAAATTTACTAAGGCGATCCTCATCAATAAAGCCGAGATCAACCATGACCTCGCCCAACATTTTACCTGATATTTTCTTTTCCTGAATGGCAACGTTCAGTTGGCTCTCTGTGATAACACCTTCAGACACAAGACGGTCACCAATACGAGTCTTTTTATTTAAATCATCACTACTTTCATCGACATCACCAACACCATAAGCGTTTTGCCTCATTGCCTTTAAACTTCGGGATTCCGAATCAGATTCACTCCCCAGTGTTTCTTGTTGATTGGATTTTAATGACATACTCCCCACCGAATCACTATGAATGATTCCCTCATCAATGCTATCAACTGACATATCAATGGTCTCTAATGGTGCGGCCCCTTTTAAATCCTGATTGTAATCATCTTTGCTTTTTACATCTTCATCCAGACTAAAATCCGCAAATGTATCCAAGATATCACCCTCAATTGCATCCGAGCTTTTGGAAGCTTTATTCTTATCGTTATTGTTTTTATTTTTGCCTAACATGCTTTTTCTTTTGGTCTCTGTAGAACGTGAAATTTTTGGATTTTACTCAGTGTAGATAATTATAGTACATCATAAAAGTTAATAAACAAATATGTGCGTTTCCATATTTTGAAAAATAAAAAGCTGGGTATTTACAACCCAGCTTTTTGAACACTATTAATTTGCAATTATTTAACTTATTCGGCCGCTATTGCGAATTTTGCATCTTTGCGAGGCCAACTATTAAACTTCATAATTGACTCATCTATACCTGCTACGGTTGCACATAGGCGCGCCGCCACAAGATATGGATCAGCATTAGCACCAGGGCGACGATCCTCGAAGTAACCGTAACCTTTTTCTGCAACAGGCTGCGGGATACGAATTGAACAACCACGATCAGCGTTACCCACTTTGAATGTATTGATATCGCAGGTTTCATGGTCGCCCGTCAAACGCTCCGCCAAGCCCGCACCATAAAGAACGACGTGCTCTTTATGCTTTTTAGAAAGCGCCTTTGTTGCCGCTTCAATGGCCGCCTTACCCTTAGATTTATCACGTGTTTCTTTGGTTGAGAAATTCGTGTGCATGCCTGCTCCATTCCAATCACCCTTTACAGGCTTATTGTCGAGCGTTGCAGTGATATCGAATTCTTCACCCACTCTATAGAGCAACCAACGCGCGATCCAAGTTTGGTCAGTAATGGCCAACGCACCTGCGTCTTCTTTGTCATCGCCGCGATAGCCAATTTGGAATTCCCATTGGCCTGGCATCACTTCGGCGTTTAAACCGTAATACATGATCCCCGCTTGCAAACATAAATCAGCGTGCGCTTCAGCAACTTCGCGTCCGAAAGCTTCATCCGCACCAACGCCGCAATAATACGGGCCTTGTGGAGCAGGGAAACCAAATTCAGGCCAACCTAAAGGTGTCCGGCGACCTTTTTCAAATAAGGTATATTCTTGTTCGAAACCAAACATTGAATCCAACTTATCTGCGCCAGCGTCCAAAACCGCACGCAGTTGTGCGCGGGAGTTACTTTCGTGTGGGGTGCCATCAGGGTTGTATACCTCTGTCATTACAAGATAGTTACCTTCGCCGCGAATTGGGTCAGTTACGAAAGCGACTGGCTTGATAATACAGTCCGAATCTTCGCCGACAGCTTGTCGTGTAGATGATCCATCGTAACTCCAGTCAGGGAAATCTTCGATTTTAGGGTTGTCGCCAACATTCACGGCGCGTGTTTTAGAGCGTAAGCAACGCGTAGGAACTGCGCCGTCTATCCAGATATATTCTGCAAGGGTAAAGTTTGACATCCTGTTTTCTCCTTTTGGGATGTAGGGGGTTGGATGTTTACGCATTCTAATTTAAATTACGGGGATAGCAAGGGTTTTCGGACGTTTTAAACGTTTTTTCACGAGATAATATTTAGATGGCTTTTTCTGCTTTAATATGCGGAGAGACGCAGGATTTTCGCTGCGCTTAATTGCGCATAGTATTTCCTATTTGGTGCGCAGAGCCTGAGGAAATCTATCTAATGGTGCGCCCGAAGAGATTCGAACTCCTGACCCCTTGATTCGTAGTCAAGTACTCTATCCAGCTGAGCTACGGGCGCACGTTTTAGATGTGGTTTAAGTTCAACAAAACTCCGTTAAACCGCTTTAGAAACCAGTTTATGACCTCAAAAGTGGGGTCAACATAGAGCAGTTTATTTTTAATTGCAAGTGTTCGTGTATAACTAATTTGTAAAACTTGAATTGCGCCTAGGGTTTCACTTGACAGATGATGCAATTATAGCGATGCTCAAATTTAGGTTTATAAAATAATGTGTTGGGGCTATGCTCTGGCACTCACACTTAAAAAATTAAGCAGATCGAATATGAAACACATTACGCTTGTCGCCGCCCTCCTCGTCACTTCAGCTCTGAGCATGCCGCATAATGCTTTAGCCGCCACAAATAATAGCGCACAAGTGCCCTCGCTTATTATTACCAATGACCCGTTGCCAGCCAGCTTACGCGGCGCGATTTATTCCAAACCTGTTCAAGTGCGCGCCATTCAGCCTAGTGAAGTGATGAACCGTGATTATTATACGGGTGGGCAGACTATCGTGGGGCAAAAAATTGGTCAGATTTCGAGCAATCTTGCAATGGTTCAAGGCAAGGTCGAATCCATTGCGAATAATATTCGAGGTTTAGAACAAAATAATGAACGCCGCGCCGCTAACTATTACGCTGATATTGCGACGATTAATACGCAATTGCATTCTGGTACCACGCCAGGCAATCCTCGCCTTGTCTCACGTCTTAATAGTTCAGAGGCACATTTAGAAGATTTGAACAACACAATTGCACAATTCAATGCGATGGCCGTTGATTCTTCTGCTGTTGCTTCTGAGGCATCATTCTTACTTGAAGAAACACGCGCGGCATATAATTTATCAGGCGCCGTTGAAGAAGACCATGTGCATTTAGCGCAAGTTGAGGATTCTATTACGAACACGCTTACCATTATCCAGCGTGTATTAAATAATGTGAATGATGATATCACGCGTACAAGCACGTATTTAAGCTCGGAGCGCGAGAATTTACGCATATTATCGCTTGCTGTAGCAAATGGTGATTTTTATGGTCGCTCGCTTGCTAGCCGACCTTTTTCAGGGGCACCTGCATATCAAGGCAATGTGAGCGCACAACCTGCTTCTTATAGTGCCGCGCAGCAACAAAGTGCTGAGCCGATGCGAGTTTCCTCTTCGGATTTATCTGGGGGCTCTCGCCCTCTTGCAAAGATTCGTTTTGATCGCGCTGATGTGAATTATGAAGAGCCTGTATATCTGGCTGTTAATGAGGCATTGAAACGCTATCCGAATGCGCGTTTTGACTTGATCGCTGTTACTCCCACCCAGGGCAATGCGGCGCAAGTGGCGATTGAGAGCACAAAAGCACGCCGTAACGCAGAAAAAGTTTTACGCACATTAACGCAAATGGGGCTTGAGCAAGACCGCATTGATATTGCTTATAGTGAAGATGCGAATGCGGTGAGCAATGAAGTGCATTTGATGGTGAAGTAGTTCGCGCTTACCCTATAAAATAAATATGATTCCTTATCCCTGCCTTGCCTAGGAATTTGTTTGTGATGCCGTATGTAACGCTTATCAATATAACAAGTCATTTACGCCCCCCCCCTTTAAGATTTATGCTTCTAAAGTTTGCATTGTTTTTTATAACTCTCTATATTCATATTTGCTGATTAAACCTTGCATAGGGATCATTGTTTTTGCCGCCGCTTATTGCAGAAGAAATTAAAAAAGAAGATTTGCTTCAACCGATTCGCAGTATTCACCGTGAAATTGCGGTGCGAAGACGTGAGGATAAAAAGCAACTCGCCAATGTTAATCAAAGTTTTGTTGCAGAAACATTTTCTAACGCTGTTTTCGCCACAGTCGCCATTGCTGTCGATATGCCGGGCACGGAAACAGCTCTTGCTGCAGCCGCTTTTGTATATGTCCCTATTGCTTATGAATGGACAACAACCAAATTAAGACTATCGGAGCTTGAAAAAAAGAATGACGAATATAGAATAACTAAGGATACTCGTGTCTATGATGATGCAGGCTCTACTTTTCGTGGTAGCAATGATATTGGTATAGAAGAACATCATGAACCATTTTTTAGTTTCAAAAGCACATTCGACCCCCTCCCCCTTAAGGGCAATAAGGGTGGATTGATAGGCAGTGCAAAACAATACGTGTGCGCTTCTGCCATACTTACAAAAGACTTAATCACCCAGTTAGATAATAATAACGTTCCATCAGAGCGTGTTTTTGTTTATCTACAAGATCCTTGCGCGGAGTACAACACGGTTGTAATGCGCACGTCGATGTCTAATATAATGCCTAATACTGTGGCTCAACTTCCCGCTGATCCTGAACGTGTTGAAAACATCATAAAAAGTACAAAACGCAACATCAAAGGTGATATTACAAAATTATTTTTTCATGCTGTAGGAAGCGTTGCAGCAGGCGAATTTTGCGTTACTGTTGGAAAATCAATTATTAATGATGCAAGTACAGCTTTTGAAACAGGCTCACTTTTTCATGGTGTTCTATCCGCAGGTTGGGGCTTGGCTGTGCTCGTTGGAATGGGTCCATTAAAGCATTTTCTGGATGATAGTGTTATAACACAGCAACGTTTAAGCCAACGCTTTGCAGCTTTGAATGTTAAGCGTGAAGCAAAAAAACAGTTAATACAGACACGTGATGGGATTAAAAAAGGTATTAGCGAGTTTAACGTTAATGATGAACAGGGCCAGCATAACGTTTTACCGGCTATTAAAGATCATTTGGCTTACTTAATAACTAAAATTGATACCGACGCTTTGGATGAAACTACAATGGCCTTTTTTAAAACTCAGGGCATTTCAACAAAAACTGCTGTATTTGAATTTACAGGTGCCTAGAAATTGGCACTTGACCCCCGCCTCGATATCCTTAATGTGAAAATATAATGAGTGATATTGAAGTTGATTTTGAAGATATATCTGTTCGACTTGCCTGCGATGAGCGGGAAATTGAAGCGGCGCAGCGCTTGCGCTATGAAGTTTTTTACGAAGAATATTCGGCTACTCCGCAAGAAGAAATGCGTAAAAATCGCTTGGATATTGATGAATATGATGCATATGCCGATCATTTGATTGTTGTTGATAACTCGGGCCCGAAAGAAAAGATTATTGGCACTTATCGTCTGCTACAACGCGCGGGTGCGAATGAAGTTGGGCAATTTTATTCCTCAAGTGAGTATGATCTCTCCCCTGTTTTAAAAACACAAAACTCATTATTGGAATTGGGGCGTTCGTGTGTGCTTGCGCCTTATCGCACGCGCCCAGTGCTACAGCTTTTGTGGCAAGGGATTGCGGATTATATTACCGATCATGATATTGATTTGATGTTTGGCTGCGCGAGTTTGATGAGTACGGATATCAAAAGCATCTCTAAACCGCTTTCATATCTCTACCATTATCATCTTGCGCCAGAGAATTTGCGGCCACGTGCTGTAAAGGGGCGCTATATTAATATGAACATTATTCCGCAAGAAGATATCAATGCACGGCGTGTGTTTGCCGAACTTCCGCCATTAATCAAAGGGTATTTACGCGCAGGGTCGTGTATTGGGGATGGCGCGGTTGTCGATGAGGATTTTAATACAACGGATGTTTTTATTATTGTGCAAACGCATTTGCTTACTGACCGTTATCGCAAGCATTACGAGCGCAAAATTCAAAAATCTATCGCGCGTGATGGAGATTCTTCTTTTGAGAAAGCAGATGAAAAAGCGAAAGAGCTTGAAAATAGCGACCTTAAAAAAAGCACCGTCGAACATCTATCCGATTTCAAAAAGATAAAATCTTCATGAATTCCATCATTGCTTTTTTCAAAATGCTCGCCTTTCTATTATTGTGCCTTTTTGTTGTGCCGTTGCAAATGATTGTTATGTTGTTTACCAAAGGTCGCAGTGCCTATATCCTTCCGCTTTTCTGGCATAAGGGAGCATGTGCAATATTTGGTATTCATGTGGAGAAAAGCGGGCAGATTTATACAGATTCTCAAGTTTTATATATGAGCAACCATATATCTTATTTGGATATTCCTGCCTTGGGTTCGGTTATTTGCACCTCGTCTTTTGTGGCAAAAAAGGATGTATCGCAATGGCCGGTATTTGGGTTTCTCTCTAAACTCCAACAAACAGCGTTTATCAGCCGCGAGCGCGGGGATGCGAAACGTGAGGTCAATGCGTTGGATGTGATATTGCTTAAGGGGGGGAATCTAACGCTTTTTCCTGAAGGCACATCTACGGCTGGCATTGAAGTGCTACCATTTAAATCCAGTTTATTTTCAATAGCTTTGCGCAAGGATTTGGAGCCGCTCGTGATACAACCTGTCACGATTGAAGTTATAAGCTCTAATGGTAAAGCGCCCCAAACGCAGATCGAGCGGGAGTTATATGCTTGGCCAAGAGAGTTAGACATGGAATTGCCCGCGCATTTGTGGCGTTTTGCCAAAAGCTCAGGTGCGTGCTTGCGTATTCATTTTGGTGACGTTATGATGGCGCGTGATTTTGATTGCCGCAAGAGCCTTGCCAAAGCTTGTCACGATGCCGTATGCAACGGAGCAGACGCGTTTAAACATCAAACCAAAGCCGCTTAGATTATTAGGAGTATATTATGATCGAAATTTTGCCAGAAGAAGTATCGCGTATTCAACGCTTTTTGCAGGATAAATTTAAAAATACTGGCTTTGCGTTAAAAATCCGTGACAAGGTCAAAGACAGTGTCGAGGTGTTGTTGGATGGGGAATATATAGGTTTAGTTTATAAGGACGAGGACGGCGATTATAATTTTGATATGGCTATTTTAGAAATTGATTTGCCTGGCACTGTCAGTTAGCTGAAGCTTTTTCGTCTTCTATTCACGCTTTTATTGTTATTATTCCCCCGAATTTGCTAGACTAATAGAGTATGATATTTTTTCGGGGTAGTCGGGCGTGAAGCATTTATTTTTGATATTTTATTTTATGGCTGTAGTTAGCAGCTCCTATGCGCATGCCTCTGAACCCGTTTTTTTTAACAATACAATTGCAAAAAGCTCACTACATAAAATTCAGATTTTTTATAGCGAAACTGGCAAAAATTTTGATATAGCGAAAGTGGATTTAAATAATGATGGGTTTTATGAATTTATTTTGAAAGATCGCACCTGTAAGGACGGTCATATTTGCCATTACGCAATTATTACAGAAGAAGATGAATCGGTAAGCGAGTTGGCTACTTTTGACGCACACAATATATCGCTTAGTAATCACTTTACCGCTGATTTTCGTGATTTACAGGTTTTTACAAATAAAACGAATGATTATGATTCTACGCTTTATGTTTGGGATAATGCGCACCAAATATATGGGAGGGTGCAGCCTTGAGAATAATCAATTTATTTACTCCTATTTTATTTGCAGTAATTGCCTTGTGCTACTTCTTTACAGCTTCATCATATGCGACAGGGTTTATTGAAGGCCCTGATCCTGTTCCATACATTATTGAGTGTCCTGAAGGTGCTGCGGGATTGCCGGGGCTCCCCTGCCCTGAGCCTCTACCTCTCCCTGAACGCGAAGCGCCGTGGGCTGGACGCAATGTTCCAAAGGGTGAGTTTAAGCAACAAAAACTTAATGCCGCTGGCGTGCTTGTTCCGATGGAAGAGGATGAAGTCACGTGTGATGTAAATTTCATGAACCAAATTTATGGACGGGCGTTTTTGGAAGCTGAACGAGAAGTGGTTGTCGCCAATACAATCATGAAAAAACCCGATAGCGTTTTAGAATACACATGCTTTGATCAACATGTTGCGGATTCTGCGAATTATATCGGGCCTATTTTCACAGAATCTACCGCCTATGAGAATGTTGAAGTTGATGTTTTGTACGATGAAATTGCCACTATTAACTCAGTCTTGGATCCGGAATATCTGGACCGATCACTCGAGAAGTTGGTTCTTAAATCTCTTAAAGGATATGTAGGCGGGCATTTTTGGCATGATTTTCTTGGTGGCGCGCTTATTGGCGAAAATAATACGATTTCAGAAACTGTTGCTGGAGTAGACGGCGTTTGTGATTTTATGTTCAACATTCATCATGTTGCCAAATGTGATGATTTTGCTCTGGACGCGCCCTTCATGTACTTTAACGGCGATTTTGGCCGCGTAGCTATGACAACAACCGACCCTCGAACATTGCCTGTTGAATGTCCAGAGCCGCACAGAATTACACAAAATATTATTGATTTAGCAAACAATAAAGATCGAGCATATGCTTTATTTGAACCGATTGATGCTAATTTACCATTTATACATAGCGTCTCTGAGGGCATATGCGAAAACCCCGTCCCTATTCCCACGGGCGTGACAGTTAAAAGATCGCGTTTTGGTACTGATATCTCGGGAAAACCGATTGTTATTGCCGTCGGCTCCTACCCTGATGCAGTGTGTTCGAATCCCGGTTGTTTTTATAATTCTGTTTTAGTTGCTGGAACGACAGATACCTATGTTCGCGAGTGTATACCTTAATAAATATCAACTTAAGTAATTGCTATTTGCGATTAAGCACCATAATAGCGTACAATAAATGGAGATAAACACGTTTAAATGATAAGATATATGAAACCATTCTCAAAATTTTCAAACTCTAAATTTCTGCCCCTTGTGTTATTGGGGATACTGGCTGTTTTCATTTCATCTTATGCACAGGCGCAATTATTTGCGCCTGACCCTTGCGATCCGGCTTATTATAACTCTCTTGAAGATCGGGCATGGCTTGAGGCGCAACGTGAAATCACACAAAATCAGAATTTAATTTTTAAAAGCGATAGCGTTCTGGAATATACGTGTTTCGATCAATTTGCAGGTATTCTTGCAAATTGGGGGGGCGGTCCAGAAGCGTCTGATAAACTTTTCACCGCCAATGATAGATGGGGTTCGCCTGCGCGGGATTTAGCGGCATCATTATCAGATACTGTGGGTGTGGCGCTGGGGCGTTATGATACTTCAAACTTCAACCATGACCTTCTTGGTGGGCGGATGAAGGGAAGTTCTTATAATTTTAACCCTAACCTTACACCACGGGCAAATTATGAATGTAACGTCATGGAGAGAGTTTGGACGTATGCCAAATGTATGGATTTTATTGTTGATCCTGCTGAAGACGGTTTTTATACATTTCAGAAATATGCGGCGGATCCTGATAAGCGTCACCTTCCTATACGCTGTGATAAAATAGCGGATTTTGCAACGCCTTATGCCGAAGCTTTAATTGATACTGAAACGCCATGGTTTGAAGATAATCTGGTTACCTATTTCGATCTTATGTATCCGCCAGGTGGTGGATGTGGGGGCGGTCTGATTTCTACGGGTTTGACGGTATATAGAACATCAGGTAATCCATTATCATTCCCTGAAAAAGTCTGTATTGTTCCCGGGTGTCATTACGATCCTAATGCAGGATGTGTCAAATAAGCTGTTAATTTAAAAATTGTTTGATCGTGTTTTTAAGTTCTTTATTATCACCAGGCTTTGAGGCTGCGAACTTCAAAATCGCTTCTAAGTTTTTGTGACGATCAATGGGAATTGTTTCAACTTCATTATTATTGGTAGTTTTAATTAAAGGCGCTTCTTGCTTTGGTAGCGGCTTTACGCTTTGCTGATCGTTTCTCCTGACTAAGATTTGCAAGGTTTTGAAGAGCTGCGGGTGATCATTTTCAATTATGGCGCGCGTTTCTCGCAGTTGTTTCAATGCAGCTTTGCGCACGCTATCCGATTTGTTTGTTTTTGGTTGATCTGGTTCGTCTTTTTTATTCATCTTCAATTGATCTCTTAGGCAATCAGGAATTGCAATATACGCCTACAGCCCATAATGTAGGCATTACTAATTTATAGTATAAACGAAAACGCCTAAGACAACATTAGCGAATGATACTCGACCTTTATAAAACAGGTATGCAATATAGTGAGGCTTTGCTTAAGGTGGCGCTTGTGCGGCGTCAGAAGCGTGGTAAAGAAAGCCTGACGCGTATGGATGAGCGTATGGGCATTACGAAGAAAAAGCGCCCTGATGGGTTTTTGGTTTGGATTCATGCCGCAAGTGTTGGGGAAGCGCAATCGGCGCTAATTTTATTGCAAACTATTTTGACGCAATACAAGGATTGCCGCGTTTTGGTGACTACGGGCACGTTGACCTCGGCGCGTTTGATGGAAAAACATTTACCTGAAGGTGCGTTTCATCAGTTTTATCCGCTTGATCATCCGCAATGGGTGTCACGGTTTCTTGATCATTGGTCACCAGATCTGGCTTTGTGGATGGAATCTGAGCTTTGGCCAAATATGTTGGGCGCGATGAAAGCACGTGGCATACAAACAATTTTGATTAATGCGCGTATGTCGGAGAAATCTTTTCGTTCTTGGTCATTTCTTTCTTCGGCGGCGCGAGAGATATTAGAGAGTTTTTCTACTATTCTTTGCCAAACTGAACTTGATGCGGCGCATTATCGACAATTAGGCGACGATAAAAATTCATCGCATATACATGTGAGTGATAATTTAAAATATAGCGCGGCGCCCCTGCCCTATGATGCTCATGATTTGGATGCTTTGCGCAATGCTATTGGCGTTCGGCCTTGTTGGGTTTATGCCAGCACACATGAGGGCGAGGAAAAGCTGGCGGCGCGGGTGCATAGGCAGTTGGCGGTTTCCATGCCGGAAATTTTGACTATCATCGTACCGCGGCACCCTGCGCGCGGCGAGGTAATAAATAATGTATTGTCGAACATGCAAGTTCAGACGATGCTCCGCGGTACTGAGCATTCGTTACCTGGTGAGAATACAGAAATTTATATCGCCAATACGTTGGGGGAATTGGGGTTGTTTTATCGCCTCGCGCCCATTGCGTGTATCGGACGTTCTTTTAGCAAAGATGGCGGAGGCGGTCACAACCCTATAGAACCCGCGCAGTTGGGGTGTGTTGTGCTTCATGGGCCACAAATACAAAATTTAGAAGAAATTTATACGCAGATGAATTCCAATGGTGCTGCACATTGTGTGCAGACACATGATGATTTGGTCACGGCATTACGCAGTATTTTGAATGATCGCGAACAATTAAATATATATAAATCTAAAGCTCTTGATTTTTGCAGCCTTAAATCAGAAGTTTTAAATACGGTTATGGGCTTTGTTGCGCCTTATATAGATGAAGAATGCCTTCGGAGGAAAACTTCCTCATGACACTGAAGACCCCCAAATTTTGGTATCGTGATCAAAGTAGAAAAACGCCATTCATTGAGTATAGTTTGGCGCCTTTGTCCGCAATTTATAATGTGCTTCACGGCTTACATCAATCATCGAACACACCGCAGAAGGCTAGCGTTCCTGTTATTTGTATTGGTAACATTGTCGCAGGCGGCACGGGCAAGACTCCTACGGCATTGGCTTTGTTAAAGCTGGTGCGCGAACAAAACATTGCACGCAATCCGCATTTTCTCATACGCGGATATGGCGGCGCGGCGGTGGGGTCTGTGTTGGTAGATCTTAAACAGCATAATGCGTGGGATGTTGGCGATGAAGCGTTAATTTTAGCTGCGCATGCGCCGACAGTTGCGGGCGCAGACCGCGCCGCAAGTGCGAAAGTGGCATATGATAATGGTGCGGATTTGATTATCATGGATGATGGTTTGCAAAATCCTGGCATTCATAAAGATATAAAATTGGTGGTTATTAACGGTGAGATGGGCTTTGGCAATCATAAATTAATTCCTGCAGGGCCCTTGCGGCAAAGTCTTCGTAGTGGTTTGAAAATTGCGGATGGATTTATTATAATTGGGCAAGATAAACGAAATATCAAGGCGATATTGCCTGCGGATAAACCTTTGATCACCGCGCAACTTCGGAGCGATAATGATGATGCGCTTGATAAAGATCAGAAATACTTAGCGTTTGCAGGGTTGGGATATCCTGATAAATTTTTTAATTTTCTGCGTGAACAGCAAAAGATTAATCTAGTAGATTGCATTGCGTTTGCTGATCATTATCCGTATGAGGAAAAAGATGTTAAAATATTGGGTGAAAAGGCGGCAGAGCTTAATGCCGTTTTACTCACCACCGAAAAAGACTTTATGCGTCTTCCTTCTGTTGATGGTATTGAAGTCAAAACAATACCCGTTCATTTAAAATGGGATAGCGAAACAACGTTAATTCAATTACTTAAAAACATATCCGTGGGTCATGAAAACATTTAAACATTTAGCCGAGGCAATAGCGCTCTATATCTTGTTATTTGTATTTAGGCTCTTGCCTGCGAGCATTGCGTCTTCGCTTGGTGGTTGGATGGGAAGAAAGATTGGCGCGCAGCTTAAATCAACAAATCGCCGTGCGATGTATAATTTAAAACGTGCCATGCCAGAGTTATCAAATTTGCGGGTGCGGGCAATTATAGGAGATATGTGGGAGCATTTAGGGCGTGTGTTTGCCGAATACCCGCATTTGGCTGATCTGGCTTTTGAAAATACGCAGATATTGGGCTATGAAAATTTACAAAAAGCTCTCAAAGATCCTAATGGTGCTATCTTTTTTGGCGGGCATATCGGCAATTGGGAAATCAGCGCTGCCGCATTATATATACAACATAATTACGCGATGGATTTAAGTTATCGTGCGCCGAATAATCCGTGGGCGGATCGTTTGCTTTATCGGGCGCGGACGCTTAATGGACGCATTAAGGCGCACCCCAAATCACGCAGGGGCGGTAAAAAAATGATTGATGCCGTTAAGAATGGCGGTACTTTGGGGATATTAATTGATCAGAAATATAATGAAGGGATTCGGCTGCCCTTTTTTGGCATTGAGGCTTTAACCAATCCGTTTTTTGTGCAGTTGGCACAAAAATATAAATCCTCGCTTGTGCCAGCGCGCGTGACGCGTTTAAACGGAGCGAATTTTAGCGTGACTGTGCATAGTGCGCTTAAGTTATTTGATGATGATGGCACGCCGCGTCCTGTTGCTGATATTGTGATTGAGGCGCAGAAAATTTTGGAAAATTTTATCCGTGAGACGCCTGAGCAATGGCTGTGGATGCACCGCCGCTGGCCGGTGGCGAAGAAAAAACCAACTGTGCAAAGGAATGAAAATTGATAAAAATTTATGGGTTAAGGGTTTAAACTTTCAGGATTATGTTCCTTCAAATTACGAACAACCCCTAGGTCTTCATTATGCAGAGTAGCAATATCTCGATAACCTTGAATAAGATTTTGCATAGGTTTTGTCATTTTGTTAATGAATCTTGCGTTAATATCATCGAAATCTACGTAATCCATGCCTATTTTTCTCGCATTTTCAAATGGATTTATTTCCCCATTGTAAGGCACAGCAGCCATCCACTCTAATTCTTTATGGCTTAACGACTCCAGACCTATAGGACGCCTTTCTGAAAGAGCCTGATCCATGGATTTTTCGTAAATATTAAGCGCTTGAAGCGTATAGTCTCCCATAAGCTCAGGAATAAAAAATTCATTATATCCAGCGATTAAACCTGTACCATCAGATGCGTAATTCGCGTTATGTGCTTTAACACCAATTATTTTTTCATAGTGTAATGTGGTTAAGTCGCTGTAAAAAACCCTACCCTCCAATGCTTCTATTTTTCCACCACTTTGTCCTATTTCTGAAATTTCAATTTCCTCTACTACAGCAGCAGAGTGAGCTATCGCCTCATTCATTACAACCAAGCGTATAGCATCTTCTATATCATAGTTACTTAGATGCTTAAAGCTCACGCCGCGCTTTTCCCCCTCATAGGCAATCATAGCGTGAATTTGCTCGTGTGTTAAATCTGCACTTATAGCTTGATGCTGAGTAAGAACTGAATGCCCTGTATACATGCCAGCTTTATGATTTATATAAATTACATCATTAAATGGATCATAGCCTAATGGGTTTCCAGCTATATCTGTTTCACAATAGGTAACAGATTTTCCGCTTAAATAGCTATCGATATTTATACCTATTGTACCCCGGCTGTTGCGAATGGGGTCTAGCTCAACATCAACCAAAGGAGCGATGCGCGCTATGTCGTCAGTATTAATATTATTCTTACTACCCTCAACATAACACCGCTGATCTACATTATTAAATAAAGTTCTTAATTTATCAGAAATATCAGGATTTATATCATCGCCACTCATACCTAATTCCTCCACATTGATTAAACACTAAAAAATTTAATATTTAGTTAACCTTAATTTGAACATTTTGAATAATGGGTTATCTCTTATATAAAGATTGAAAAAGGACATACATGGATAAAAACGCAAATCATTATGATTATTTTGTTATTGGCGCGGGATCTGGTGGGGTTCGCTCGGCGCGGATTGCGGCTCAGTATGGAGCAAAAGTTGGCGTTGCGGAGAATTCTAAATTGGGTGGTACGTGCGTGAATTTGGGGTGTGTACCGAAGAAACTGCTCGCTTATGGTGCGGATTACGGGGCGCATTTTGAAGATGCCAAGGGCTATGGCTGGGATGTTGGAACGCGTCCGGCATTTAACTGGGGCGCTTTGATAAAAAATAAAAATACTGAAATTGATCGGTTAAATGGGATTTATAAAAATCTGTTGGATAATGCAGGCGTTGATATTGTAACTGGGACAGCGCAATTTATAGACAAAAATAGCATTGATGTTGATGGGCAGGTTATTACAGCGGATAAGTTTTTAATTGCTGTCGGCGGTAGGCCGCGCCGTAAGAATATTGAAGGCGGCGATTTAATGGCGACTTCTGATGATGTTTTTTTCTGGCCTTCAATGCCCAAGCATGTGGTTATAGAAGGCGGTGGATATATTGGCGTTGAATTTGCGCATATATTTCATGGTTTGGGTGCAAAAGTGACATTGATCCATCGCGGTGATCTTTTGCTGCGTGGGTTTGATGATACTATCCGCCATGCTTTGGTGGAGGAGATGGTTAAACAAGGCATTGATATTCGCTTTAAATGTGAAGTGGAAAAGGTTGAACAATCTGACGATGCTTATGTTGTACACCTTGATAATGGCGATTGCATTTCATGTGATTTGCCGATGAGCGCTATTGGGCGCATACCTAACACAGAACAATTATCATTAGATAATGCGGGTGTAGAGATTGAAAAAGGCTATATTACAGTGAATGAACAATATGAAACATCAACGCCGCATATTTTTGCAATCGGAGATGTTACTTCGACACCGCAATTGACGCCTGTGGCTATTCGTGAAGGGCATGTTTTGGCGGATCGGCTGTATGGTCAGAAACCTAAATCTTCGGTGAATTACAATTTTATTGCAACGGCGGTATTCTCTCAGCCCCCTATAGGCGCGGTTGGAATGACGGAGCATGAGGTTTTGGATAAAGGGCATGAGATTATGCGCTATGTTTCTAATTTTAAACCTATGAAACATACATTAACTGGGCGCGATGAGCGTAGCGTGATGAAATTGATTGTCGATTTTAAAACTGAACGCGTGCTGGGTTTGCATATGATGGGGCTAGATGCGCCTGAAATCGTGCAAGGCTTTGCGGTGGCCATGAATATGGGGGCGACAAAGGCCGATTTTGATCGCACTATGGCGATGCACCCGACTTCTGCGGAAGAATTTGTAACGATGCGCAGCGGCGAGCATATAAAGCCGAAAGCGCAATGATAATTAGGTTTTAATTTATCGCTACGTTTTTTTCTGGTCGGTCACCTGAATAACCGAGATAGAAATTTGTATGTTCCAATGCAGGGAATACTTCATTTCCGTTATTTACATTTTGTTCAGCCAGGGTAATTATGCGCTCCAAATTTGTGCCAAACAATTTTCGCCCCGCGGCAGTTAAAAACGTGCGCTGACATACATCATCCAGAAAATCGATGATATGTGATGGTTTTGAAGATCTAACGCCTATCTCGTTGTGATAGAGACTCGTTTCGAATTGGGTTACGGTGTAATTTATGCCTGCGGATGTGGCGATATCGGCTTCGTGAAGCATACAGGCCAGTAAAGTAAGTTTGGCATCTTTTTCCATCGGTTTTAATTCGGTCGATAGATTTAAAGATGGATGAAGGCGGCGATCTCCTGTGAAGTGAAAACGATATGCGGCACACATTTGATTTTTTGAATTTGTTAAATCGCCCAACGGCGTGACGTCGGTCGTTAACAGCATGACTTTAAGAGCATTTAGCTGTGATTTATCCATGCCGCATGCTCTTAAATACGACTCAGCATAGGAAAAAGATTGGCGTTCCAGTCGCGATTCTTCATATACGCCTTTAAGTGTATTTCCGCGTCCATCATGCCCTAAATCGTGGATACATGCGGCGATAATTAAGGTGGTGATATCATACTCGTTCAGAGTTTTTTCCGTACCTTCATATATTGCATTATGCACCGCGATCATGCGGATGGATTGCAAAAGCACTTTTTTGAAATGTAAATTATTGTGATAGGGATTATCATTTGTAACATCGCCCAATATTCCTGCCATCATAACAGTTTGACGAAGATCAGGACTGTTCACGCCAAATTCGTCACAAGCCGTGATACACAACGCCGAAAGAGAGGGAGAGTTATCGGCAATATGCCACATACGTAAAAGATCTACGAGGTCATTTTGTGTACCTGTTTCAAAGATACAATCATATTTTTTTATGGATTTTAAATCATTGTGTAAAGCATCATCTACATCCGATATAGCGGTTAAGATGTCCTTCTGGCTACACCATTGGGGCTTTGCTACTTGTTCAACAATGTTTTTAAATGCTTTAATCATAAAATAATTAACCTACGCTATATTTTATTATAACTGTTTTTAAGTAGGTTGTCATAGGCATTCTTATATTTGTGCGTTTGATTGGGTAAAAATGACCTTTAAATCTTTGCGAATACTGGCAATGTGTTCTATATTAACGCCTTAGATGGAGCAAAATTTTATGAAACAATCACAATGGACACCTAATAGCTGGCGCGCAAAACCGGTGGAGCAGATGCCTCATTACAAAGATCAGGACGCGCTAAAAAATGCGGAAGCAAAACTTAGAGCTCTGCCACCATTGGTTTTCGCGGGAGAAGCGCGTAAGTTGCAAAAAACTCTTGGACAGGTTGCACAAGGGCAAGGCTTTTTGTTGCAAGGCGGTGATTGCGCCGAAAGCTTTAGCGAATTTAGTGCGAATAAAATTCGTGACACGTTTCAGGTTTTACTTCAGATGGCTGTGGTTTTGACTTATGGCGGGTCATTGCCTGTTGTAAAAGTCGGACGTATTGCCGGGCAATTTGCGAAGCCACGATCTAGCGATAATGAAACACAAGGTGATATTACTTTGCCGAGTTATCGTGGAGACAATATCAATGGCCTTGAATTTACAAGCGAAGCGAGAGATCCTGATCCGCAGCGCCTTATTCAATCTTATCATCAGGCCTCATCTACATTGAATTTATTGCGGGCTTTTTCAAGTGGTGGTTTTGCGGATTTGAACCGTGTGCATGGATGGAATTTGGATTTTGTTTCCGATAGCCCGCTTAAGGCGCGATATGAGGATTTGGCCACGCGCATTGATGATGCCTTGAAATTTATGGCCGCGTGTGGCGTGACTGCCGATAGTGTTCCTGCTATACGACAGACAGATTTTTATACCTCGCATGAAGCGCTTCACTTGAATTACGAAGAAGCGATGGTGCGTGAAGACAGCTTGACTGGTGATTATTACGATACTTCGGCGCATATGCTTTGGATTGGTGCGCGTACACACCAGCTTGAAAACGGACAGATCGAGTTTGTGCGCGGTATTAAAAACCCGCTGGGCATGAAATGCTCACCAGAGCTTAAGCCCGATGAATTGCTCCGTTTGCTTGATATGCTCAATCCCGACAATGTTGCGGGGCGGATTACATTGATTGCGCGTATGGGGCATGCGCAAGTTGAAGATAAATTATCGCCATTGTTGCGTTCAATTAAATCTGAAGGGCGCCATGTGGTTTGGGCTTGTGATCCTATGCATGGCAATACATATAAAGCCGATAGCGGATATAAAACCCGCCGTTTCGAACATATTCTGGCGGAAGTGCTCGGGTTCTTTGCTGCGCATAAAACCGAGGGCACTCACCCAGGAGGCGTACATTTTGAAATGACTGGTGAGAATGTCACTGAATGTGTGGGCGGGGCGCAGGATATAACTGATGAGGATTTATCCAGCCGTTATCATACCGCTTGTGATCCGCGTTTAAATGCCAACCAAGCGCTGGAATTGGCGTTTTTGGTTGCTGATGAGTTAAAGGCGGCACGTACAACAGACGTACAGTTAGCATCCTTAAAAACAGCAACGGCGTAATATGACGCAAGACCTCACTTTCACGCTCGCACAGATTAATCCAACTGTTGGAGATATTTCGGGCAATGGTGAGAAAATCCTTAAGATATGGTCTTCGGCGAGCAGTGATCTGGTTATATTCGGGGAGTTGGCTTTGAGCGGTTATCCGCTTGAGGATCTGGTGCTCAAGCCTTCTTTTGTTAAACACGTACATGGCTATGTTCAGGAGTTAGTAAAACAGTCAGAATCCTTTAAGCCGGCGGCTTTGATCGGGTGTCCATGGATGATTAATGGGCAAATTCGCAATGCGTTATTGTTGATTGAACATGGTGAGATCATACATATACAAGCCAAACATCATCTGCCCAGCTATGGGGTATTTGATGAAGATCGGGTGTTTAAAGCGGGGAACTTACCTGAGCCTGTTATGTTTCACGGGGCTTCACTAGGGCTTATGATTTGCGAGGATATGTGGCACCCTAATGTTGCGCGTCATCTAGCGTGGCAAGGCGCGGAAATCCTGATCGTTGCTAATGCCAGCCCATTTGAATTGGCGAAAGATAAAACACGTTATCATTACGCGAAAGCACGCGCGAAGGAGACAAATCTGCCGTTGATCTACGTTAATCTGGTTGGTGGGCAAGATGAATTGGTGTTTGATGGGCGTTCGTTTGTTATGGATGCGCAAGGTGACATTGCCCATGTGCTTGAAGGTTTCAAAGAAGATATTCGCGATTATGCACATAAGGCAAAAGGCACATCGGGGTTTTTGAATGATGACGATGAAGATGGCGAAGACATCAATTTGCGTAGCGAAAATTGGAATGTTTATAATGCGCTGAGTTTAGGCATTGGCGATTACGTTGACAAAAATAAATTTAAAGGTGTTTTAATTGGACTTTCTGGGGGCATAGATAGCGCACTCGCGGCTGTTTTAGCGGTTGATGCTCTGGGCGCTGACCGTGTGCATTGCGTGATGATGCCTTCACCATTTACATCCCAAGACAGCCTTGATGACGCTGCGGCGTTGGTTGAAAATTTGGGGTGTGCTTATCAAATTATTTCTATTGAGGATGCCATGACGGCCTTTGAAAAAACACTTCCTGATTTAAAAGACACCGCGCATGAAAATATGCAAAGCCGTATACGCGGATTGATTTTAATGGCGTTGTCCAACTCAACGGGGTACATGGTGCTGACCACGGGTAATAAGAGCGAGATGGCCGTGGGATATGCGACATTATACGGCGATATGTGCGGTGGATTTAACGCCTTGAAAGACGTTTATAAAACGCAAGTTTATGAGTTATGCAGATGGCGCAATGAACGCGGCGCTATCATTCCTGAACGCATACTCACCAAAGCGCCGAGCGCGGAATTAAAAGACAACCAAACCGATCAAGACAGTCTACCCGATTATGCGGTTTTGGATGCAATTTTGGAATATATGATCGAACATGAATTTAGCGTGGATGATATTGTCGCAAAAAACCATGATCCGGACATAACACTGCGGGTCTGGAATATGCTACAAGCGGCGGAATATAAACGCTTTCAATCCGCGCCGGGCACAAAAATCACAACGCGTGCTTTTGGTCGTGACCGTCGTTATCCGATGACCAATGGATTTAAGGGATAATCTGGTCTTCATAATAATACTTGGCGATCACGCGCCTTAATGATTATATACAATAAATAAAACAAAGAGATTATCATGAGTGTAAAAGTAAGATTTGCCCCCTCCCCGACTGGAATGCTTCATGTCGGCAATTCGCGAACCGCGTTGATCACGTGGCTTTTTGCACGAAGTCAGAATGGGCATTTTTTATTGCGCATTGATGATACCGATTTGGAACGCTCGAAATCCGAATATGAAGATGCTATTGAGGAAAGTTTGCGCTGGCTGGGGCTGGATTGGGATGAAAAAGCCAACCAAAAAGATCGCGTTGATATTTATAACAAAAAAATTGATCAACTTAAAAACGATGGTTGGATTTATGCGTGTTATGAGACGCCCGAAGAATTGGGGCTAAAGCGCAAATCGCAACTCTCGCGTGGTAAGCCACCGATTTATGATCGTGCAGCGTTAGAATTAAGCGCGGCAGATATTGCGAAATACGAAGCACAAGGGCGGAAGCCGCATTGGCGTTTTAAGCTCAAGCACGCGCCGATTACATGGAACGATCATATTCGCGGGGCGGTTGAATTTAAGGGGGAGGATTTATCTGATCCTGTGGTTATTCGCGAAACGGGCTTGCCGCTTTATCATTTATGTTCGGTAATTGATGATGTGGAGTTTGGGATTACGCATGTGGTACGCGGGGAAGACCATGTTTCCAACACGGCGACTCATGTGCAAATGTTTGAAGCGTTGGGTGCGAAGCCGCCTGAATTTGCACATATGGCGTTGATTTCGGATAAGGATGGCGGGAAGCTGTCTAAACGTTTGGGATCAATTTCCATCCTCGATCTACGTGATGATGAGGGGCTGGAGCCTATGGCGATTGTGAGTTTGATGGCGCGTTTGGGCACATCTGATCCTATTGAAGCATTTCATGATATTACGCCGTTAATAGAAGGGTTTGATTTTTCCAAATTCTCGCGCGGCACTCCTAAATTGGATACTGATGAAATATTGCGTTTGAATGCCCGCATTTTGCAAGAAATTGATTTTGTCGATATTAAGGATAAGCTTGTCGCGATGGGGCTTAATGATGTCGATCAAAATTTCTGGGACATTGTGCGCCCGAATCTGGAGCGTTTATCCGATATCAAAGATTGGTGGCATGTTGCGCAAGGGCCGGTGGATGTTGTGATTGATGATGAGGATTTTATTGCGCAAGCGGCGAGCTTGCTTCCCCCTGCTCCTTGGGATGAAAGCACTTGGAGCACATGGACAAAAGCTGTTAAGGATGCGACTGGGCGCAAGGGTAAGGAGTTATTCATGCCGCTACGCCTTGCCATTACAGGCATGAGTCACGGGCCAGAGCTTAACCAGCTTCTCCTGCTGATCGGGCCCGAAAAGACGCAAGAGCGTTTGAATATGCGCAAAGCGGCTTAGGTTTAAATTGTTGTATGTTCATTAAAGATAATAACAATATTTCCATCATCCTCGCTAACCCGCAGATGGGGGAAAATATTGGGGCGGCGGCGCGGGCGATGTGGAATTTTGGGTATAATGACCTGCGCATTGTGAACCCACGTGATGGATGGCCAAACCAGCGGGCGATTGATATGTCTGCAGATGCGCTTAACCAAATGCCTCCTGTGCGGGTATTTGAGAGCTTATCCAATGCGATTAAGGATTTGCATTTCACGTTCGCGACTACTGCGCGTCCTCGGGACATGGTAAAAAATGTAGTCAGCCCTCGCGCAGCGGCGGCTGATGCGGCTACTAGAATCGAGCAGAATATTGGCTTTGTCTTTGGCGCGGAGCGTACGGGCTTGACCAATGATGAGATCGCACTATGCAATACCATCATCGAAATCCCTACCAATCCTGATTTTTCTTCATTGAATTTGGGGCAAGCGGTATTGTTGATGGCATATGAATTATTTCAAATGCATGGTATTGCGAAAGAAAAAAATGTGATTGAGCCTCCTGCTCCGCTCGGCGATTTTGAAAATTTCTTTCAGCGTTTAGAAGGAGAGCTTGAAGATGGCGGCTTTTTCTCCAGCTCCGATTTACGCCCCACGGTTGTTCGCAATATCCGCAATATATTTTTGCGCACCCACGCCACCACACAGGAAATTAATACGCTACAAGGGATTGTATCCGCATTAATCGGGAAGAAAAAACGGAAATAATCCACTTTGTGTCAGCGACTATAAAAAAGAGCCGCTTTATAAGAGCGGCTCGAATTTCTTGCTTTATTATAAAAGCGATTAACGTGAGTAGAACTCGACGATCAAATTTGGCTCCATCTGTACCGGATAAGGCACATCTTCCAATGCAGGAACGCGTAGATACGTGGCTTTCAAAGCTTTGTGATCGACGTCGATATATTCTGGCACTTCGCGCTCTGGTTGCTGCGTTGCGGAAATAACCATTGGGATGGTTTTACCTTTTTCGCGCACTTCAATCACATCACCTGGCTTAACCATGTATGACGGGATGTTTACGATTTTGCCGTTTACGGTCACATGTTTGTGGTTCACAAACTGGCGCGCAGCGAAAACGGTTGGCACGAATTGAGCGCGATAAATTACGGCATCCAAGCGGCTTTCTAACAGACCGATCAAGTTTTGACCTGTATCGCCACGCATGCGGTTGGCTTCAGCGAAGTAACGGCGGAATTGTTTTTCTCCAATGCTACCGTAATAGCCTTTTAATCTTTGTTTCGCAAAAAGCTGAATCCCGTATTCAGTAGGCTTACTGCGGCGTTCGCCGTGCATACCGGGGCCTTTTTGGCTGATGTTATATGGTGATTTTGCACGTCCCCAAAGATTGCAATTTAGGCGACGGTCAATTTTGTGTTTCGCTTGTACGCGTTTTCCACTCATGGTTTAAGTCCTTTCTTAGACTGTTTTTTGTTTTTCATGTCCCGCCAAACCACATCAGGTTTGAGATTTTGCCTCAACGGGGTGTATATTTCACACACCCTCTTTCGCGGGAATAGGCGTATTTATACGCATCATGACTGACCTTGTCAAACAAATAGTGTTGATTTCTATGCGTTTGGCGAATTTGAAAAGTAAACCGAGAGGAATGGTGGGCCTGAGAGGACTTGAACCTCTGACCAATCCGTTATGAGCGGACTGCTCTAACCAGCTGAGCTACAGGCCCTATTGATTTTATACTTACAACAGAATGATTTAAGTATCAAGAAAACTTCTAAGCTTGCGGCTGCGACTGGGGTGTTTGAGTTTGCGCAGGGCTTTGGCTTCGATTTGGCGGATACGTTCGCGGGTGACGTTGAACTGTTGCCCCACTTCTTCAAGCGTATGGTCGGTGTTCATGCCAATACCAAAACGCATACGCAAAACGCGTTCTTCGCGAGGTGTAAGGGATGCCAGCACGCGTGTTGTGGTTTCACGAAGATTTGAGTGAATAGCGGAATCAATTGGTGCGAGCGCGTTTTTGTCTTCAATGAAATCACCCAGTGACGAATCTTCTTCATCACCGACAGGGGTTTCGAGCGATACTGGTTCTTTCGCGATTTTCAACACCTTGCGCACTTTTTCTAGTGGCATATGAAGGCGTTGCGAGAGTTCTTCAGGGGTAGGCTCTCGGCCAATTTCATGCATCATCTGACGGCTGGTACGCACGAGTTTGTTGATGGTTTCAATCATGTGCACAGGAATGCGAATGGTGCGCGCCTGATCGGCGATAGATCGGGTGATGGCTTGACGAATCCACCATGTGGCATAAGTGGAGAATTTGTAACCGCGGCGATATTCGAATTTATCCACCGCTTTCATGAGGCCGATATTACCTTCTTGAATGAGATCCAGGAATTGAAGGCCACGATTAGTGTATTTTTTCGCGATAGAAATCACAAGACGAAGGTTGGCTTCGACCATTTCTTTTTTCGCGCGCGCTGCTTCACGCTCGCCTTTTTGAACGGTGCCAATGATGCGGCGCCATTCGCCGATCGGCAACATAGCTTCTTCGGAAATCAGTGCGATTTGTTCGCGCATTTTGCCGATTTGATCGCCATGTTTTTCAACGAACACAGCCCAACCTTTACCTTTTAATTTTGCCACGGTCTCAAGCCATGTAGGGTCAAGCTCCGCGCCATAATAATGTTTTAGGAAGTCTTCACGCTTGACCTTACAATCTACGGCCATGCGCATGATTTTGCCTTCAATACTCACCAATTCGCGGTTGCTGGAGTATAAGCGATCCAAAAGCTGGTCAATACGCGCATTGTGAAGGCGAACTTCCTTCATTTGCTCGACCATTTCTTCTTTATGCTGGTTGTATTTTTTTGTCGAAGCGGGTGGCGCGTCTTTACCTTGCTGTAATGCTTCGAGGCGCTCTTGCTGCGCTTTTTGCATTTTCTTATAGGTTTTTTGAATTTGGTTGAATTGTTCAAAAACAACGGGAATTAATTCTTCCTCCATAGCCGAGAGAGAAACATTGGCTTCCTCGTCATCACTATCTGATGAATCATCATCTGAAGATTTGCTGTCATCACTATCAGCTTCTTCCTCCTCGGCTTCGTCTTCGTCATTATCTTGTGTGTGATCGATTGGATCATCTTTGTAAGTTGCATCAAGATCGATGATTTCACGCAGTAAAATATCGCCCTCTTGAAGTGCCTTATACCATGCGATAATAGATTCAATAGCGAGAGGGGATTCACAAATTCCGCCAATCATCATCTCGCGTCCAGCTTCGATGCGTTTTGCAATAGCAATCTCGCCTTCACGCGACAGCAATTCCACCGCGCCCATTTCGCGCAAATACATACGCACAGGGTCATCGGTGCGGCCTGTATCGTCATCGGCGATATTACCGCCAGCATCGGTGTTTTTCTTTTCGTCTTTGGTGTCGTCAGCATCTTCGCTAACGTCATCTTCATTTTCGACGAGCTGGATGCCTATATCACTGAAAGTGGACATAGCTTCGTCGAGCTGTTCGGATGAGAATTCATTGGCTGGAATGGCCTTGTTGATTTCATCATATGTCAGGAAGCCTTTATCTTTACCTGTCTTCACAAGCTTTTTAACAATCAAGGCTACGCTACCTTTGCCGCCAGCTTCTTGGTTTTCATCTTGTGTTTCGTCTTGTTGTTTTTCGCTCACAGCCACTGCTTTCAAATCCTTATTTTACGCCCCCAAATCAATATTGCACATGATTCGGCATTTTTAATTAGACCCTAATATTTTTGGAATTCCAACCTCTTAGAACAATTTTATTTATAAATTATTCACTCGCATTAATATCATGCAGATTTCTTAATTTATCTTCTTGTTCTTCATTTTCGTTTTCAAACGCATTTTTCCAACCATCTTTAACCTCTCGATTCAAATTTTCTCCGTTCAAACTTTTTAAACACACCAGCCAATTTTGCTTCAGTTCAGCGAAATCCACTTCGTCTTGTGCGTCCTGATCCGTAATCGGACGGGCAAAACTTGCGTGGACATAAACGGACGGATTGAGCACTTCATCACATTCACGCTCAAATCCCCGTTCTTCTAATGTGGAACGCATCTTTGCGCCGTCAAGGGCAGCGGGTATTTCACTGGCCTCAATAACGTCAATAACGTGACTTCGCAAGTTTGAAAGACCGTTATCGGATAGCTTAAAGCTGCCGAATTCTTCTTCGATTATGCTGTAGAGTACGGGTTGGTTTATGACTGTAGCTAATAAAATGCGTTGGATAATATCGTTTTTACGCCCCAACATGGGGCGCATGCGCATTGCAACTTTTTTTTGTGCACCATTTTTCTGAGCAAATTTTCCGCGTTCGAATGATTTGAAAAAAGTATCGGAAATTTTGTTGCGCACTAATTCTTTGTAATGGCGCTGGATATCCTGATCGCTGATTTTTCCGATTTGCTCGTATAGCGTCTTGGATAGTCCAGCGCGACTTTCGGGTGTTTCGAAATTTCGTCCTGCGGTATGGGTGTACCACAGGAAATCGAATAAGGTGAGTGAAGCAGATAAGAATTTCTTGAAACCGCTCGCGCCCACGCTTCGAAGGAGGCTGTCGGGGTCTTCGCCGTCGGGCATAAATGCAAAGCGCACTGTGCGACCAGGTTTTAGGAGCGGAAGGATATTTTCACATGCTCTAGCGGCGGCTTTGCGCCCCGCATTATCGCCGTCAAAACATAAAATGGGTTGGCTTTGATCGTCGGCCACCATGGAAAACAAAGACAAAATCTGATCCTCGGTGAGTGCCGTTCCCATGGGCGCGACCGCGCCTTTGAAGCCGTATTTATGGCAGGCAATTACATCCATGTATCCTTCGGTGACAAGTATAGTGTGGCCTTCGCGGCTGGCTTGACGCGCTATTGATTCCCCATAGAGCATGCGCCCTTTATCAAACAATGGCGTGTCGGAGGAGTTGATATATTTTGGTGGTGTAAAATCACCGGTTTTCATGCGCACATGTTCGGGGAGAACGCGACCGCCAAATGCGACCACCCTGCCCCGCCTATCGGTTACAGGAAACATCACGCGTTCACGGAAGAAAACGTAGGACTCCTTGCCGCGTGTGGATTTTTTGAGCACGCCTGCGTCAATCATTTGCGCATCGGTAAAATTTTTGCTGGCAAGGAAGCGGCGCAATGCCTGACCATCTGCGGGAGCGAAACCAATGCGAAATGCACTACGCAAGTTTTCATCTATACCGCGTTCATTGAGATATTGCATGACATCGCTGTTTTCGCCGCGCGTGATTTGCGCCTGCAACCAGCTTGTAGCGTCATCCATGAGGGTGTGAAGGTCACGGGCTTTTTCCGCTTTTTCTACCATGCGCGGATCAGGCTTGGGCACTTGAAGCCCCGCTTCGACGGCGAGCATTTCTACGGCATCGGGAAAGGCGACATTATCGTGTTGCATCACAAAGCCAATCACATCGCCATGCGCGCCACACCCAAAGCAGTGATAAAATTGCTTATCATCATTGATGGTAAAAGACGGCGTTTTCTCACCGTGAAATGGGCAGCATGCCTTAAACTCTCGCCCTGCGCGTTGCACAGAAATACGCCGCCCGATAATATCAGACAGCGTGAGGCGGTTACGGATTTCGTCTAAAAAACGCGGAGGAATCGACATGAATATAGATTTAGCAGATTTTGCGGCTTATACACCAATTTTTAATGCGTATTTCACTAAATTTGTATTGCATAATATTTTAGTGTATATTAAAGATACGTAATACAGCGTTAAGTAATGTAGTGTTAAAGGAGCTTCAATGCCTGATATTTTCACAAAAGATGCTAAGATCAAAGTCATTGAGTATGGCTCTAATCAGCAAGGGTTGGAATTTTTTTCGGAATGGCGCGATAAAATAATCAATTTCTTTCGTCGCAATATTAAGAAATAATATTAGACCCATTTCACAATTAGTATAAAGCGTCTATAATCTTCATACTAAATGTGCAGGAGGGGTTTTAGATGTCTACATTGAAAATTTTACGCCGGAAACCGAGGTTGTTTTTCAATTTATCTGGTATCCGCGTTGTTGATTTTGACGATTTGGCACGGGCGACCTATCCTCTTTGGCTGGAAAGTGAGCGTCGTCGTCTGTCTTACAAAGGCCGTCAGCGGGCGATTGGGGCGGGCATGAAGTACCGCCTGGCCTTTGAGGCGCAGCTTTTGATGTGTCTAATTTATTACCGCACTTATGTTTCTCATGTGTTTTTGGGTCTGTTATTTGGGATATCCTCGCCGACTGTTTGTCGTAGAAATAGAGATATGACGCAGCTTTTAGCCGGTCATTTTCGTATGCCAGAGCGCAAAATAAATCTCACTGACGATGAAAAGGACGACTTGCTCTATCTTATGGTGGATGCGACAGAGCGACCGGTCCATCGTGCAAAAACCTCTAAAAAGCGTAAAGAGAATTACTCTGGAAAAAAGAAGCGGCACACGGCTATTCACCAAATTATTACCGACAATAACAAGCGAATTTTGGCTGTTGGTTCTGCACAAAAAGGCTCCAAACACGACAAAAAAATCTTTGATGAAAGTCGGGTGCTCCGGCCGCCCGATATTTTGGTGCTGGGAGATTTGGGATATCTTGGGACGGATTTTGAAATTCCTATCAAAAAATCAAAAAACAAGCCCCTCACAAACGACGATAAATCCTATAATCAGTGGCATTCCGGCCTTCGCATTGGCGTGGAGCACGCCATCGGGCGCATGAAAAAATTCAGAATTTTTGCTGATATTCATCGCGGAAATACCTTGCAAAACATGATTGCTAAGAATGTTGCAGCTCTGGCAAACATCAATCTGAAACTGGCGTAGCACAACCAAAGACAAATAAGCGCGCCTGCAAAATTAGGGGCTATTGTGAATCGAGTCTAGTAATTAAAAATTTACCTAAGCGTTTAAGAGCTAATTATCCTCGAAATGAATACCCACTGTTAAAGGCAATTGAAATTGCAAAACAATCCGAATGGAAAAAAATTAACCCTAAAACGGCTAACGGCAGAATAGGTA
>JBBKXA010000113.1:0-5527 GCA_037969235.1 Bdellovibrionales bacterium
CAGCTGAATAAAGCTTTCGGTTAGCACGGCGTATATCTTTGACCACTTTTGTGGCGCTAGATTTAGTCTTTGTTTTTGGTTTCATCTTCATTCCTTCGTCATTACGATGAAACCAAAACACTCCTTTATGCAAGACCCTTAATTGGTCTCATAAGATCTGACGCGGTACAAGCCAAGCCAAATATCTCAACAACATTGTCGAACAGGATCACCGCCACATCAAGCGCATCACAACGCCTATGGGAGGCTTTAGAAAAATGCATACTGCAGCCCGAACTATCGCAGGCATTGAACTTATGAATATGATTAAAAAACGACAACTCAACTTTACCAAATACATCGATCAAAATTTAACACCGGCGCAGCAATTTTACCGTTTGGCGACCGTCTAGATTCTGACGGGTTGAGGCCTTTTTCAAACTCAGTTAAACTTTGCGACACTACCAAATAAGGAGCTGCGATGAGGATATCTGTTCTAAACTTGTTCCAAAAGTTGATAGTTTTTGGGCAGAGTTGTTGCCACTAGGCCACAAAGGGGCAATGGGACTCATGCAACTCATGCCGTTGACCGCAAAAGATTTATGCGTGAGTGATGCTTATGACCCTGAGCAAAATATTGAGGGCGGTGTAAAATATCTCAAAGGACTTTTATATATTTATGATGGTGATCGCCGCCTAGCCCTGGCCGCCTATAATGCTGGAACACGCGCGGTGGCAAAATACAATGGTATTCCGCCATACCGCGAGACGATGAATTACGTGCGTAAAATTGAAGCCCTACTTGGGAATTGATGATATTTTTCAAAGAATGTTTTGAAATTTAACCTGATGGGAGCAAAGCAATATATAAATCATCCGTAAAAATTGTTGAGACTAAGTCTAAGCGTGAGCGTAGTTCGGCTTGTTCAATTTTCAAAGCATTATAGATGCCCCTTGAAACGTTCTTCATGGGTGTAGACGTGGTGGTATATAGGTATATAGGTCTAAATAATCATATCAACATCCACATCGAGGGCAGAAGCAATTTTTTTGATAGTTTCAACAGAGCTGTCACTTTGGCCGTTTTCAATTTTAACAATCATTGCTTGAGATATGCCCACTATCTCGGCTAGGGCGTTTTGTGTTATGCCGCGATAAAGCCTAAAAACTCTAACCCCATTCTCACCGTTAATAATTTTTTCTACAAGCTGGGCAGGATAAAATTCTTCAACATCTTCTAAAGAATGTCGCAGGGCAATTTCATCGAGCTGATCTTCCAAGCGTTCTTGGATTTTTTCAAACTCCTCAACAGGAATTTTAACAAAGCCGTTTTCTATATCGTAAGTCGTTTGCATGTTTTTCTCCTATTTGTAAATATCGCCCCGCGCTCCAACCCTGATAACTATAACTTCCATATCAAGATTATAAATTGCACGATAATCACCAATTCTTAACCTGTAATAGTCACTTGCTTGCATTGGCTTAATGTCAAGGTCTTGTGCATTACCTTCTTCGATTGCGTGAAAAGCCGCCATAAAGCGTTGCGCCAATTTCTGCGGCATTTTCTTTAAAGCTTTGGCTGCTTTTTTCTCAATCTTCATAGTAAATTATAACTCACAGTAATATTAATAGCAAGGAAATTATTACTGTGAGTTATAATTTGTTCGGCGTGGTGTAATCCGTATTGAGGCCTTTTTCAAACTCTGTTAAATTTTGCGACACTACCCGTTGCTCCGCATGCACAATACATGCACGCTTGCGGTCCGTGCTCAGAAGTTTCCCGAGGCGACATCCTTCAAAATTTGATTATCTAAACTTAAATCAGCAACGACTCGTTTAAGCCGCCCATTCTCTACTTCAAGCTCTTTTAAGCGCCGCGCCTGATCCATGCCCATCCCACCATAGTCCTTGCGCTACTTATAGTAGGTTGCATCCGATATGCCTAATTCTCGACATATATATTCAACGGTTTTTCCTTGGCCTGACAAAACCTCCGCCTGTCTCAATTTACGAATAATTTGTTCCGGTGTGCGACGTAATCCTTTACCCATTCTATAACTCCTGTTTTAAATCCATATATCATCTCAACAACAAGATTGAAACTGGACTGAATTATAGGGGGCGGCTCAGTCAATTGCAAAGCCACGCTCAATCATCATCTCTTCGAGGTTCCGGTAGCTCAGAGGGTAAGAGACGTACCACCGCACCGCTTGAAGAATAATGGGAACGGGATAGTGTCAAAAAACAAGCTGATATCTCGATGCCGGCCCTGCACCCTGCCTCTGTAAAAAACCAGCATCTAGTAATGTCTTTAGTGAATTTTGCACAGTACGACGAACGAGACCTGTTTCAGCCATAATTTCAGCAGGTTTCAGTCTTCGTTCTGGTGAAGAACGAAAACAAGCCAATACTTTATCCGCACTCTCAGAAAGCCGTTGTAGGGCAGCATATTTCTCGCGCAATATTAAAATGTCTTCAATAGCAGCATCAAGCATGCGCAGAAAAAACCAAGCAAGCGGCTCCAATTGATATTCTCTAGAGTCGCCCTTGTAATGGCCATCAGAGGCTTGCTGCAACACGCTATAATATAAAGGGCGATGTTTTTCGATCTGCCGATCAATTGAAATATAACGTACAACATTATTTAGAGCAGGATCATCCGCCTGAAGTAGCGCCATTAAAAAACAAGCACGTCCCAAACGACCATTACCATCTTGGAAAGGATGTATAGCTAAAAATCTAAACACAAACTCTGTTGCAACTAAAAGCGGCCAAGGATGCTCTTTTAAAGATTGATTATACCAAACGACTAGCTCCCGCATGGCCGCGTCTGTTTGCGGGCCCGGTGGTGCTGGATCAAGCACCAAACGCCGCTCACCTGTTTCATGATTAATCGAAACGACCTGATTAGTACTTGTCTTATAAGAGCCAGCATAATGGTTTGCGGCGGGATAAAATCGTAATAATGCATGATGAAGCCCGCGTAATGATGTTTCACTTAAGGGAAACATCTCCTGTCCTTGGAGATAGATAATTGACAATAGCTCTCGACAACCAACAACCTCTTCAAGACTGCGTTCGCGATCTTTCGAGAGCTTATTAAGAATTCCCTCTTTTTGTGCTTCAAAAGCAGATGGCCGTCCATCCTCAGATAAAGCCGTATCAACCCACTCGATTTCAGCATCGGTTAATATTGCATTTTCAATTCGCGTAGAAGCACCAACCGTACTGATCATAGCGCATCTATGAAGCCATTCTCGTTCTTCATCACTCATATCTTGAAATTCAAGGTTTAAATGTTCAATATTGATTTGCGTTAATTTTAGCGCCTTTTCGAGTTTTGCGGAGGGGCGGAAGGATAATAATTCACGATGCTCTATATTCATTGCACCTTTATATGCTTTATCGCACCATCATGTCAAGGTGCTTAATGGTGCAATGTGGTGCCATACAGGATTCTAAAAATAGAGTTCTACATGCTAATCAGCGGATCGTTTTAGTGCTCAAAAACCGCCTCATGCCCCCCAAATTACAATAACGCATATTATCACTCTGGAATTTTCGCCTGATTTTGCCGCGTGTTTCCGACTGTAAAACTGTCGATTTTAAACGTGCTGCCTATGGTCTAAACGATCAGCTAACCACAGCTTTATCAACGATTGACGTGTCACGCCAAGCCGTTGCGCTTCTTTGTCCAAAGATTCAACCATCCATGATGGAAAATCAACATTAACACGTTTGGCTGTACGATTGGAACGTTTTGCGCTATCCAGATCAAAATCATCCAAAACATCCCTCTGGTTTTTATCAAATGCCTTATCAAGATCATGTGCTTTCATAAATTTCAATCTCCTTATCTCTTGAGCGCCGTACAGAAATCAATCGTACACAATCATTCCTATACGTAAATATGGCTGACCAGTGTTTATCATCAATTTTTGCAATGGCCATACTGCGCGGCTCATCCGTTGTTTTTGCTTGAATTTCTATAAAGTCTGGATCAAGCCACATCACCTGTGCTTCATCAAAATCAATGCCGTGCTTGGCTAAATTAGAAGAGCTTTTTTCCAGATCATATTCAAACTTCATACTATTACTATATCATTAAATATCAATCATTGGTATAATAATTATACCTTAATGACTCAATTGTATTTATTTACGAGTAGTGTCGCAAAATGTTAAGCGTCCTTTGACCCGCCCCCTATAATTAGGTCCAGTTTTCATCTTGCAGTTGAGATGATAGGTAGTGTCGCAAACGTTAACTAATTAGCTTCATCCCCAAAATCATGAAAAATACTTTTGTTCAATATCAACTAGTTAAGTTTTTTAAAAGTGCTAAAATCAGTGGGTATTTTTGTAAAGGTTAAACTTTGCGACACTACCGCACACATTGGTCTAAATCAGTTTAATCTGACAGCACCGTTTAAAGATTCGGGATCGTTCATGGCTTAAAATTTATAACCAATCGTCGTGAATAAAGCCGCGCTGGTGTCGTCTTCGCTGATTGGGCTATCGGCGGCGTCACCCACGAGCTGTTTAATGCTGGCGTTGCTGATGATAAATACATTTTCATTTATGGCGTATAGCGCGCCTACCCCTGCGGTTACATCCTTAAATCCAGATTCTGCGTTATATTGTGCGAAACGTGATTGCGCCTCTTGGCCCGCATTGACGCCGAAAAATGTTTGCGTGTAATTTTCGCTTGCCCATGTTGTGCTGAGCGATGGCGTTACAAAAAGCTGTTGGCTCATGGGGATGCGCTTGCTTATGGCGGCTTTGGCTAACAATCCATCATTTTCATCGCCGAGGAATTGCGTGACGCTTCCGCTTAATGTGACAGGTTCAAAGTCATGCGCGGCGTAGGCTTTTACGCCCAGCGCGCCATCAATATCGCCCACGCCGCGCAAGCGATCATCATCGCCATCGCGAAATAATGAGCCGCCATCTTCATCGCGCCCGCCATCATATACAAGCCCTGCCCCGACTTTGGAGGTATCATTTTTCAAAACATCCGCCGTCAAACCATCAACGCCGAGCGTCACTCGATCACGCCACTTCACATTCACGTAAGGTATCGGAGAGAGTTTATAATTACCACTCCCCTCATATATAGGGCTATAAACAGCGCCCGCACCGATTGTCATGCTCCATTCTTCAACCGTATAATCTTGCGCGACAGCAAGCGGGATAGCGAACAGTGTGGCACTTAAAACGGCGAGCGCAGGAATTATATTGAGAATTGGCTTTGGCATCGATTTTCCTTATGTCGTTAGGGGCGTTAGAATAATCCTTTGTCACGTGTGAATAATATATAGACATGGTACAATAACAAGAGCGAGTACGGCCTTGCCCATGATCGCGTTTGCAATCTGTCGGTTGGCTTGGCGCATAAATGGCCAATGATTACGTGCCGCCGCCTTCTCTCAGTTTGGATGGTATAGACCGGGGCTACAGCTTGTGACGGTTTGAATGAGAGTTGGTCACCAACATAATGGATAATTTTGTCATCAATCTCGCTGTAAGGATAAAAACGACCATAGGCGCG
>JBBKXA010000114.1:0-10726 GCA_037969235.1 Bdellovibrionales bacterium
TTCAATCCGATCGAACCATCATTCGGAACACTCAAACGTAAAAGAGAATTTGCCCCACCTGACACACCAATAATTGAAATCATTAAATCATCCGAATGTTATTTGGAATGACTATAGCAATCGCATGGGGTAGCCTTCTACTGTCATAGGACATTTTTGAATTACTTCGCGGGCATGTTCTACGAATTGCAAAAACCCAAGCTCCAAAAGTCTAGGGTGAATAGGTACAAATCGAATCCCCGCTTTCGTCTTTATACTCTTAGCTAATCCATCCTCATTGATGCTTATGTACCATATGCCCGTTTTATCGTCTCGTATGACATCATCAGGCGTTAAAGATGCTATTTCATTCAATCTTGCCCCAGTGTAAATGTAGAGAAGTGAAGCCCAATAGCCATCTTATTGGTTGCATCATCTATACTCATGGAGCTTAGGGAGGCTAGAATTAACCGCATCTGTTCGTCTGTGAAGTTCGTGCGTGTGACCTCTTTTTTATCAACATCTACCTTCATGCCTTGGAAGGGATTGTCTGCAATATACTTGTTCTGCTTTGCCCAACGAAACAGTGCACTTATACAACTTAGGTATTTGTTTACAGTGGAAAGGCTCATACTTTTAAACTGAAGATCTACCCCCACTTTAATTTGCTGTTCGAGTGACAAGGCTTTGGTTTCGGGAAGCTTGTTTCTATTGAGTGGTGTTTTCATAAGCATCTCCTTAACTTTTCTAGCCTTGGAATAGTCAATTTCAGTGATACAACATTGGTCGCCGAGAGCTTCTACTAGGTATTTAATACTGTCCACTTTTTCGCGAGCACTGTTTGGTTTGAGCTCTGCTAGGTATCCTTTAATAACATTGCTCAACTTAAGCTCGCTTGAATTAACGCGTGAGGCAGAGTTGAGCACTTTCGTTGATTTGTCAGCAAAATCATAGTAACCATCACCACTATTGTATTCTAATAAAGCTTGTACATACGCCAACAAGGCATGTTTGTACTGCTCCCTCATAAATCCACGCTCACGTCCTCCAATTTCAAAGGGAATTTTGTTTTTCTCAGCAATAGTTTTTAGCGCAACATCTATACTTAGCGTGCCCAAATCTTCATCAGATAATATATCGCCGTGTATTTCATCGCGATTGTATCTAATGGCATCTTGTAGGTCAGATTGTATACGTTGAAAATTTTGCACCTTCGACTCGGATAAACAACCATCCTTGTCAATGTTACGCTTCATACGCCTTAAAACATCGTCAAAGTGTTTACGCAGTACGCCCTTAACATCGGCATACTCTAAGTCGTGGGTGTCTGGATCGCTTGTAACCATATATGCATGATATTCGAGAGCTTTAGCCAAGTGCAAGGCTTCTTTAGGGCATCGTGTTTGTAGAGATATGCTCACACGCTGGTTATCGTATCGCGCTAATGGATAGCGGAAGTAGAAAATGGCGTGTCGTGAACGGATTAGGTAGCTCGGATTATACATTCTGGTCGCTCTTTACGGTACCACTGTCTATCCGATATGCTTAAAACATTGAAATAAATAAGAGAATACTAGTTATGGTCGGAGTGGAGAGATTCGAACTCCCGACCCATTGCTCCCAAAGCAATTGCGCTACCAGGCTGCGCTACACTCCGACTAGATGTGTTTTTACACCAAGCTTTACAAAAGGGCAAGACCGAATTACAGCCATTCGTTATTTGTTTAGTAATCGATGATCAACGTGATCGCCAATATTAATATTCTTCGCCTTCGCCGCGCCGCCATTAATCTCCAGCACAGCAAGCACAGGGTAAATCGATGGCACGCCGCTTAGATCATGTGGCACTGCATTCTCATGGATGTGTTTTATCTCCCCATCAGCAGCGATAAAAACCATATCGAGCGGAATTAAAGTGTTTTTCATCCAAAATGATTGCGGCGATTCTTCATCAAACACAAACAACATCCCCTCATCTTTGCCAAGGCTCTCACGAAACATCAAGCCTTTAATTTGTTGCGGCGGTGTAACCGCGAGTTCAATATTCAAAATAACCTCAGAACCATCAGCGCGTTGAATAACCAATGGCTTTTGCGCACCAATCACGGGTGGCGGTATAGAAATACGCGGAGCATCAGCAACCTCAGCATCAACCTGCGCCAAAGCGACATTGTCGCCAGAATTTTGAAAATATAAAAAGCCCACCAGCAAAACCACAAACGATATAGCCGCGAGAATAAGATATTTCATAACTATTCGCTTTGTTCCAAACGCTGAAGCTCGTCAATACCAGATTGCGCGGTGATCAGGCCAATGAATTTATCCTTATCACCATCCACCACGGCCAAAGGCGTATCGGTATGGACCAGATGACTAATCGCCTCCCAAATCGGTGTATCGGGCGATACGCGTTCAAACTGACGGTCCATAAGATCAGCAACAGTAAGCGGATAAACTTTGCGCAACCGCTTTGCAATCCCCGGCGCGGCGCGCACAGTAATATCAAGCTTGATGCCATCGCTCATCGCAACCGACACAGGCAAGAGATTTTTCATCACAATGCGCAGAGAAAACAGCCCCTCAATGACGCCCTGATCGTTTACCACAGCCGCCCAATCAATTTTCTTTTTCTTCAATTCTTTCATCGCTTTTTCAACATTTGCATCAGGCGATAGAATTAAAAACTGTTCCGTAATGGCAGCATGACAGGGCATAAAGAGTTCCTTATAAAAGTTTCAAATTTCATTTTAAAGAAGTTTTGCACATAAAGTAAATAATCTTACAAAAAACTTTTGGCGGAAGCGTGTTTTTAATCCCGCAATCCTGTTTTATACATTTTTGCATACAGCCCTTGAAGTTTAAGCAAACTATCATGACTGCCACGCTCAACGATTGCGCCGCGATCAAGCACCAATATTTGATCCGCTTCCTGCACCGTGGATAAACGATGTGCAATAACAAAGGTCGTGCGCCCCTTTTGTAATTTTTCAAGTGCCTCTTGCACCAATTTCTCTGATTCGTTATCAAGCGCCGAAGTCGCTTCATCGAGCAATAAAATCGGTGCATCACGCAAAATGGCACGAGCAATCGAAATGCGCTGACGCTGCCCACCTGATAATTTTACACCATCTTCACCAACGCGAGTATCGTAGCCATCGGGAAAACCCGCAATAAAATCATGCGCCGCCGCCGCCTTAGCCGCCTTTATAATATCAGCTTGAGATGCATCACGAAGACCATACGCAATATTGGCGGCAATGGTATCGTCAAACATCGTAATATCTTGTGATACAAGCGCAATATGCGCCCGCAAGGATTCAACCGTTAAATTGCGAATATCATGACCACCAATTTCAATGCTCCCCACATTCACATCATAAAATCGCGGGATCAAATTAAGCATAGTCGATTTACCGCCGCCTGACGGGCCAACCAACGCTGTCACCTGCCCATGCAACGCTATACAATTCACCCCGCTTAGTGCACTGCCATCTTCATCGTTATAGCTAAAGCCGACATCAATAAAATTAACATCAGGATTTTGGGATTTTAAATCTACAGCGTTCTGCGAATTCTTAATGTGTGGCACGATATCCATCATCGCAAAAATACGCTCCGCCGACCCCAACCCCATTTGCAGGGTATTGTTTAAACGCGCAAGCTTTTTCATCGGCTCATACGCCAAAGTGAACGCCGCAAGAAAAGCGCCCAACTGCCCCGCTGTCATCCGCCCTTGTGAGGCTTCAAACCCGCCATAAATAATTATCCCGCAAAACACTAACCCCACTAAAGTCTCATTAATTGGCGTTGAAAACATGCCAATGCGCACAGATTTTATATTCAATTCCTTAACACGATGAATGGCCTCACCTGCGCGCCCACGCTCAAAATCTTCCATACCATAAGCTTGAACTTGACGAATACCTTGGAAAATCTGCGAAAGTCGGTCGGACAGACTCCCCATTTCCATTTGAATGGAATTTGAAACTTTGCGAATTTTTCGTCCTAATATCGCCACAAATATCGCAGCAAACGGAAAAATCGTAAACGCGGCAATGGATAATTTCCAATCCTGATAAAACATAACAACAATCAAAAACGAAAGCGTCAACACGCTCTTTCCAAATCCCGTCAATGTATCGCTCACCGCCGCCCTAACGACATTCACATCATTGATAACGCGTGAAATTAATTGTCCACTGGGGTTGTCATGGAAAAAACGCAAATCCATATCCATGAATTTCGAAAACAAATCACTCTGAATATCCGCAACAATCGACTGCCCGACCTTGTTCATGATCACGGTATGCGCATAAGTGGATACCCCACGAAAAACGAACACAAATAAAATTGCTGCTGCAACCAAATAAATCAGAGAAGTGTCCTCCCCTGTCAAAACATCATCTAAAATCGGCTGCATCAATTGCGCCACCGCCGCCGTCATCGCCGCCGCAATCGCCATAAAAAAAACCGCCAACCCGATTTGGCGCAAATAAGGCCGCATATATAACCGAAACAAACGCTTCATCATATACGAAGTCCGCGCATTCGGATTTTTTGTATCATCAACGGATGTATTTTCAGCTGTTTGCATCATCCTCTTGTGTTATACTGTATGAGCACGCGTTTCAAGCATGCGATATCCAAACAAATAGATGATAAACATATGAATACATCGGACGAAGACGGCGATAAAGACATTTCAAAAAAAAGCGCCCCCCATCATAATGCTGGCGCAGGAATTGGGCTGGCACTAGGAAGCGGACTTGCCAGAGGTTTCGCGCACATTGGCGTGCTTAAAGTATTCAGCGAGCATGGAATCAAACCCACAATTGTAACCGGCACGTCTATGGGCGCCGTCGTTGGCGCAGCTTATTTATGCGGCAAACTTGAAGAACTAGAGGAATGGGCACTTTCGCTTAATCGCTTGCGCATTCTTTCTTATCTGGATTTTAAAATGCGTAGCGCCAGCATGATTGGCGGCACAAAATTGCGCAAAATACTAGAATCTAACTTCGATGATATTGATATCGAAGACATGCACACCCCCTTCATCGCCATCGCCGCAGATTTACTTACGGGGCACGAAGTATGGCTTCGCAAAGGCAACCTCATAGACGCCCTAACCGCGAGCTTCGCGCTCCCTGGTGTGTTCCCTCCTGTGCATCGCGGCCATCGCATATTGGTTGATGGTGCATTGGTCAACCCCGTGCCCGTTGCACCCGCCCAAGCGATGGGCGCACGCATGACAATCGGTATAGATTTAAACACCGACATTATCGGCAAAGCCAAAAAACCGGGGCAAAACTTCCAAACCATAGCTGGATTTGACCTCTTTGATACAAACGATGTGCCAGAGGAAGAACAAAAAAAATTCAAAAGCGGAATGGCTCAACGAATTTTCAAACGCCAAAAAGATGCCCCCAGCTTGTTTGGTGTAATGGTATCAGCCATGAGTATCGTCCAAGATCGACTGACCCGCTCACGCCTAGCCGGTGATCCGCCCGATATTCACATCAAACCACAAGTCGGCGATATCGGTATGCTGGAATTTGAAAAAGCAGAAGAGCTTATCAAGCGTGGCGAAATCGCAGCGCTCAAAGCCCTCCCCGATATTCAAGAAGCCATGAAGATATTAATGCCGAAATAGATCTCACGCATAAAAAAAGACGCAAACCAAAATAATGGCTGCGTCTTTTAAATGTATTGAATAATAACTATTTCTTTTTCGCTGGCTTTTTGGCCGGAGCTTTTTTAACGTCTTCTTTTTTCGCAGCAGGTTTTGCAGCAGGTTTACTTGGTTTAGTAGGCATGGACAGATCTCCCATGAAATGCCACCTGAAGCGGTGACGGCGATTACCGATGATATTCGGTAACACTCAACATTATATATTGAGTCGCATACAATTCAAATACGATTTAAGCCTCTAATATCTCCAAAACACCATCTTGTGTTCGAATTTTATTGCGCGCCTGGGCACTTAAACTCCAACGATTAGGCAACTGTATTTCAATGCTTCGATTGTCACCCGCTTGAACATGCAATTTTATAACCGAACTCCCCTGCCCTTCAATATCAAGAAATTCTTTGATCTTATGAATGGGCGCGGCCTTATCCATATGTATGGATATTTCACGAATTTTATTTTCTAATGCCCCATCAAGCGGCTCGATCCTTGTGCACGTAAATCGGAGCTGGTCATCCTTTTGCTCCACTTCAACCCCGAGCAAAAGCGCTGTCCCCGGCACAAGGTAATCGCGCGCATTCACCAGCATTTCCGAAAACAAAGTCACTTCAAAAATTCCTGTAGGATCAGAGAGCTGCAGAAATGCGTACTTATTCCCTTTTTGCGAAACCTTTTCTTGTTTCTTAAGCAAAACCCCCGCCATTTGAAAGCGCGAAGCCGCTACATTTTGTAATTTGGCCTCAACGTCAACATAACTCGCAATATTCAAATTTTCAAATTGCTGTTCTCGACTATCTAGCGGATGCGCAGATAAATAAAACCCAACAGCCTTAAACTCCCGCGCAAGCTGCTCCAACTGATCCCACGGCTCAACACTGGGCAAATTAGGCATGCCTAAACCGCCCTGCGCATCATCTGCTCCGCCACCAAACAAACTAACCTGACCTGATGCACGTTCATCCGCAAGACTTTGTGCATGACGCAATATAATCTCACCACCCGCGCAAATTTGCGCACGGTTTGGATTAAGACTCTCAAACCCACCCGCCGCAGCCAAGCCCTCAAGCTGGCGCTTATTCATTGATTTGTAATCCAAACGAGATGCGTAATCTTCAACTGATTTATATAGCCCATTCTCCTCACGCTCGCGCACCAAATTGGCCATCGCCGCTTCACCTACACCTTTAAGCGCCCCAAGCGCATAACGCACACCATCGCCATCAACAGTAAAAACGGGGAAAGATTGATTAACATCAGGCAGTTTAAGCTCCACCCCCATGCGATCCAAATCTTGTTTAAAAACACTCAACTTATCCGTATTCCCCAAATCAAGCGTCATAGACGCCGCCATAAATTCAAGCGGATAATGCACCTTAAGCCACGCTGTCCAATACGCAATCAACGCATACGCCGCCGCGTGCGATTTATTAAAACCATATCCCGCAAATTTGGCAATCTGATCAAAAATCTCATCAGCTTGGGCAGCAGGAACATTATTATGCTTTGCGGCGCCATCTTTGAACATCTGGCGCTGCTCATCCATTTCAGATTGAATTTTCTTACCCATAGCACGACGCAGTAAATCAGCGCTTCCAAGCGAATATCCTGATAGCACTTGAGCGGCCTGCATAACTTGCTCTTGGTAAATCATAATGCCGTATGTTTCTTCTAATAACGGCTTGAGTTTAGGATGAAGATAATCAGGCTCTTCACGTCCCTGCTTCACATCCACATATTTGGGAATATTGTCCATCGGCCCAGGACGATATAATGACACGAGCGCGATAATATCTTCAAACTTATCAGGTTTCACTTTACGCAGCGCATCGCGCATCCCCGCACTCTCAAGCTGAAAAACACCAACAGTATCCCCCTTAGCCATCAAACCATACGCCGCCTTGTCATCCATGGGCACTTTTAAAATCTCAAGCGGTTCATCCACTTTTCCAGCAGCATTCACAAGATCAACCGTACGCTGCACCACGGTCATCGTCTTCAACCCTAAAAAGTCAAACTTCACCAACCCCGTATCTTCAACAAATTTCATGTTGAATTGAGTCACTGGCATGTCAGATTTTGGGTCACGATATAGCGGCACCAATTCATGCAAGTCACGATCGCCAATCACCAGACCCGCCGCATGAGTAGAGGCGTGGCGGTAAAGCCCCTCCAATTGCAATGCAATCTCAATCAGTCGCATTGACGTTTCATCTTTTTTAATTTCAAGACGCAAATCAGGATCATTATCAAGCGCTTCCTGCAGCGTCATCGGCGCAGCAGGGTTATTGGGAATAAGTTTCGCTAAACGATCCACCTGCCCATAACTCATCTGAAGCACACGTCCAACATCGCGCACAACCGCGCGCGCTTGAAGCTTACCAAACGTAATAATTTGCGCCACCCGTGCAGAACCATATTTATTTTGCACATACCGAATAACTTCCTCACGGCGTTCTTGGCAGAAATCAACGTCGAAATCTGGCATCGAAACCCGCTCAGGGTTCAAAAACCGCTCAAAGAGCAAACCAAGCGCAAGCGGATCTAGGTCAGTAATCTTAAGCGACCACGCCACAACAGACCCTGCGCCCGATCCACGACCCGGACCAACAGGGATATTCTGCTCCTTCGCCCATTTTATAAAATCCGAACAAATCAGGAAATATCCCGGAAACCCCATGCCAATAATCACATCAAGCTCAAATTCAAGCCGTTCATAATAAGGCGCACGATCCGCCCCCACCTCAACAAAGTTATCGAGCCGCCAATCCAGCCCTTCCTTGGCTTGCGCGCGCAACTCCTCAACCTCGCTACGCCCACCTTCGGTTTCAAAAGCAGGCAAAAGCGGCTTAATCGGCTTCAACAAATACGAACAACGTTGTGCGATCACGCCCGTATTAATTATGGCTTCAGGCAAGTCCGCAAAAAGTTTTTCCATCTCCTTGGCCGTTTTGAAATAATGCTCAGCCGTAACCTTGCGACGATCTTCCTCACTCACATAACGACCTTCGGAAATACAGAGCAATGCATCATGCGCTTCATGCCCTTTGCGCAACGCAAAATAACAATCATTAGTCGCCACCAACGGCACATCATGTTTATATGCCAGATCAATTAGCGCGTCTTCCGTTGCTTCTTCGGCGCTCCATCCATGTCTTTGTATTTCAGTATAAAAATGATCTCCAAAGCATTCTTTTAAATATAAAAAATGCTCTTCCGCCTTATCATCTTGTTTGTGAAAGAGCGCATCATTTACGGGTCCTTTTGCCCCACCAGACAGGCATATGAGCCCATCCGCATATAACTTTAAACCCTCACGGCTAATCTTGGGCTTGCTTGTCGCGTCACCGCCCATATAAGCATCACTAATCAGGCGCGAGAGATTAAGATAACCCTGCTCACTTTGCACCAAAAGCACAAGCTGATGCTCATCATCGGTATATAAAATTTGCGCTCCAAGAATAGGCTGAATGCCTTGCTTAGCCGCTTTCGTCGCAAATTCCATCGCTCCAAACATATTCGATGAATCCGTAACCGCAACCGCAGGCATCTTATGCTTAACGCACAACCCCACAAGGTCCTCAACCTTAATCGCCCCTTCCGCAAGCGAATACGCGGAATGCACATGAAGATGGATGAATTGATTCATATGATGATATTAAACATGATGCCCAGAAGAAACCAACGCTTTTTAATCAAACGTCACAAGCCGACCGCTCTTAAGCTCCAACCCGCGATCCATTTGATCAGCGAGAGCGAGGTTATGCGTGGCGACCAGTGCGCCGATGTTGCGCTCGCGCACTTGCTCTAGCATCATGTCAAACACTTCGGCGGAGGTTTCTGGGTCAAGGTTTCCTGTTGGTTCGTCCGCGAGAAGCAATTTCGGGTCATTCGCGAGCGCACGCGCGATCGCAACGCGTTGCTGCTCCCCGCCTGAAAGCGTTGCCGGACGGTGGCCTAAACGCTTGCCAAGGCCAAGCGATTGCAACACCGCCGCCGCCTTATCCTTTGCGTCAGCAATATTTTCCCCCGCAATAATTTGCGGCATCGCCACATTTTCGAGCGCACTAAATTCTGGTAGCAAATGATGGAATTGATAAATAAATCCAATTCGTGACAAACGCATCGCGGTCCGCCCAGCATCCCCCATTTGCGCTGTGTTTTTACCATCAATAATAACTTGCCCGCCCGATGGTTTATCGAGCAAACCCGCGATTTGCAGCAAAGTTGACTTCCCCGATCCGCTCTGGCCAACAAGCGCGACCAGCTCCCCCGCCTCAATCTTCATATCTAGATTTTGAAAAATCGTCAGCTTGCGCCCACCTTGCATAAAAGTCTTTTCAAGACCTTTAACACTAAGTAAAACATCATCATTCATAACGCAAAGCCTCCACTGGATCGAGGCGACTAGCACGCCATGCGGGATAAAGCGTCGCCAAAACAGACAGCGTAAACGCCATAAAAATAACAGCAATCACTTCGCTCCAATCAATTTCAGCGGGCAATTTTGAAAGGAAATAAATCTCCTCCGCAAATAAATCTGTGCCCGTTAAACCTTCCAAAAATTGTCTGATTGTTTCAATATTCAAAGCAAACGCAATCCCTAGCAACGCTCCAACAAGCGTGCCAATAATGCCAATGCTAGCCCCCGTCAGCATGAATATTTTCATCATATTGCTTCGACTCGCGCCCATTGTGCGCATAATCGCGATATCTTGCCCCTTATCTTTCACCAGCATAATCATCGACGAAATAATATTAAACGCCGCCACCAAAATAATCATGGTGAGAATAAGAAACATCACATTGCGCTCTACTTGTAGCGCATTAAAAAAGCTCTGGTTCATATCGCGCCAATCATAAACACCAGCCTGCCCCTCAACCGTAAGCTCGATTTCTTTGCGCACCTCGTTCAATTGATCGGGATCATTTAAAAAAACCTCAAGCGCAGTCACGGCGCTATCGAATTGAAAGAATTTCTGTGCGGAATCCAAGGGCATAAAAATAAAGCCGCTATTATATTCATACATCCCCACATCAAATGTGATGGCAATCTCATAGGT
>JBBKXA010000115.1:0-3086 GCA_037969235.1 Bdellovibrionales bacterium
TTTCTGCCGAAGACGTCCGGCGGCTTTTATTATCCATCCCTGACGACCCGGACGATAATGATTGCCCTGCGAAACACACTGATCTCCGCGACCGCGCTTTAATCGGTCTGATGGCCTAAGTATCTAGAACTTTCTGACATTGTTCCAAATACAAAAGCTTTGTAACAGGAATACTAATTTTTGGATTCTATTTCCCAGAGGCTAACACCTCGTTTGCCGCCAAAAGCAGCCAAAACCGAGCATCTTAAAATCGCCTAGAGTAAGACACTGAAGCTAATCCGATTTTATAACAGGCATCATCACAATTTTAAGATTAATTAGGCGATAATCCGCTTCTCAAAATCAATATCAAACCGCCCATACGGATTTACGTGATTGTAAATCAGAGGCGTAATCCCGCGCAAATCTTCTTTTGAAAGCCTGTCCTTCCATTCCGGTTTTGCCACTACGCTCTGATACATTTGCGTGTTCACATAGACCATGCAGTTTTGGACCAGATGGAGCGCTTGAACCGCCACTTCCTGATCTTCGCGTTTATTCGAGCTGATTTCACCACCTCTACCAAAATGCACAAAGCTCGTCGCACTGTTCCAGTTTTCAACTACATTGAGGCCTTGCTGGATTTCGCGGCGAAAAGACTCATGGCGTAAATAGCGGCACACGAATATGGTCTTAATGGCGCGGCCCAATTCGACCAATGCTCTGTATGTCGGATGCAGAACATCTGTGCGTGAGAAGCGCCGCAGGATAGTTTCAGGGTCAGATGTGCCGACACGCATGGCGGTAGCATATTTGACGATTTCGTCATATTGCCGCTCAATCAGCTTCCAGTCGATCGCGCGCGTCAGAACCGGTGTGAGATTTGCGAGTCTCCCTTTGATAGCGTTGCCGGGCAGATAGAGTTTCACATGGGCGACGCGTTTGATACGCGGGGCGAGATCAAAGCCGAGCATCTTGGTAAAAGCAAAAGCGACTTCGGTTTGGCCGTGACTATCGACATATTGACGCTCAACACTCATATTAGTGCAATGGCGCAGGACACCCTCGATCATGGACGCGGCCTCGCGGGATGATACCTTTTTGAGCTGCGAGTAAATGCAGATGGATTTACGATCAACGTGCCAGTAAATCATAATGCCGCGCCCTCCATAACGGCGGTGATATTCCGCCAATGGATTGCCGTCCCAAACCTTGAATTGTTTTGAATCTGACGCCGAGGCCGTCCCCTGCTCACCCCAAAGCTTCGGGTCACGTATGCCCATGATCGCGTTTGCAATCTGTCGGTTGGCTTGGCGCATAGAAGCCGCATCGATAAATCGCCTCCGCACATGTAGAAGCTGATCATATGTCGCGTTCGACGTTGCGGCGCTGATGCGCTTAATACCGGCATTTGTGCCGAGCCCGTACAGACACAGCAAGAGCCGTTGATTAAGCGCGCCCTGGTCAATCTTTTGATATTGCCCAGCCGTCGTGAACTCTCGCAAGAAACCTGTATCAAGCGCCGTTTCTTTCACCATATCGAGCAAACTCGTCATGGGCCACGTCTCTGCAATCGTGCCTTTTAGGGCTTCCAAAGTCTGCGGAGGCCTATCAGCTGTGAGCGGCGTGATGATAAACTTGGGTTTGGTTGTCCAAGCCACATGCACTTTATCATTCTTTGGCAACTCATCATTGAACGCGATGAGGTGGACTTCCAGCTCGGCTTTAATACCGTTGGTAAAGGTCTGAGCGTCTTCGGACAGGCCCAACTCCTCATAATAGCTCTCCCGCTCCGTCTCAAAATCGTCGGGAATATCATCATCCGGGTTCTTGAAACGCTCGGCGCCAGTCACCCAAATTTCACGGCTTCTGAGCCTCTCGCGCAAAGATAGCACCGCGCACAACTCATAAGCATGGCGGTCAAGATAGCCGCCTGCGTCTACGACCGCTGATCTATATTTATTCGGCACAACGCCATTGAGTAATATCCTGTCCCGTTTGACATGAAACCGCTGCTTGGAGCCGTGCTGCACGGAGATCCAGTCTAGGGCTTTGAGAAGAGGTTTGTGATGTTGATTGTTTGATGCAAACTCTACAGTCGACAAAAGCGTTTGCAGCATGGGCCGATAATACGAACTCCACGACCCCCGCATTAGGGCGAACACGTCCTCTGCCCATGACGGCTTCTCAATCTTATTATTCACGATAGCGACCACTGCGGGCCTGTCGATCATGTCAAATACAACATCCCCAATTGGTCGGGTCGGATTGTGCAGTGCGGCCGATAATATCTCGCGCAACAGCGCCTCCTTATCATAGACCTGTTTGGCCTGCTTCCCAATGGCCTTAGCCACTTCCGCTTCTTTTGACCGCTGTATTTTTGCGACCGCATCAATCAGGGTTCCGACTAACGAGTCGATAAACTCCGCCGTCCGGCATCCCAGAAATGTCGCATACATGCCGATTTGCGTAGTTTCGTTCGTTCGCCTGATCTCCCAAGGATCGAGTTTTTCAACGCGGCGGACAACATCATCGCGCCATTCACGCTCCAATTTGTTGATCTTTAGGTCTGCCAAATTCAGCGCATTAGTGAAAGCGACCCGCTCTGCCAATACGTTGAATGTATCTCTCGATGTTGCGCCAGTAGCCTGCCGCATTTGTATCAGGGACGGATACATGCCGTCATCTGCCAACGAAGAGAGCAATATGTCCCGCGACTTTTGATCCAAAGTCGCGGCAAGAGACGAAAATATGGCTGAGTCCACTTTATTACGAAGCGAAATATGGGCGCGCTTCATCCACTTAGCTGGCGGTGTCGAGACGGAGTTATCGACGGCCCATTTTAGCATTACAGTTTCAAGTTCTGCATATTTCATGGCGGCTAAAGCCGGGTCTGCGGTTAGGTGATTTTGCAGGCGGTCAAGGTCTTCCTCGCTGCAATCTGCAATACCTAAATGGCCAATGATTACGTGCCGCCGTCTTCTCTCGGTTTGGATGGTATAGACCGGGGCTACAGCTTGTGACGGTTTGAATGAGAGTTGGTCACCAACATAATGGATAATTTTGTCATCAATCTCGCTGTAAGGATAAAAACGACCATAGGCGCG
>JBBKXA010000116.1:0-17619 GCA_037969235.1 Bdellovibrionales bacterium
TCACAGCTGGAAAGCCTAGCAAATGACTACAACGAAGTGCGTAACCAAATCAACCGCATTGTGGTTGACGCGAACTATCGTGGTGTAAATTTGTTGAACGGTGACGACCTTGTCACAACTTTCAACGAAGATCGCTCAAGCACATTAACAACCAAAGGTGTAGATTTCACATCAAATGGTTTGGGATTGCTTGAAACCAACTTTGCATCATCCGCTGTCGTGGATGCCGCAGGCGACCAAGTTCGTGCCGCGCTCAATTCAATCCGCGCATTTGGTACAACTTTGTCCAACAATCTGTCAATCATTCAAACCCGCCGTGACTTCACAGAAAGCACAATTTCTACGCTGACTGCCGGTGCTGATGACTTGACAGTTGCCGACCAAAACGAAGAAGGCGCGAACTTGCTGGCCTTGCAAACACGTCAGGCATTGGGTGTTACATCCCTATCGCTCGCGTCGCAATCACAGCAATCCGTACTTCGTTTATTCTAAACGTAAATTAATTAGGGGCATTGCCCGAACACAAGAAAAAGCCCTCGGCAGAACGCCAGAGGGCTTTTTTAATGTGCTTAGCTTTACTTTAGTATCTCCATGATTTATATTCATAAAAATCAAATCAAATGGAGGATACTATGCCAATGAAAAACCCAAACCACCCTGGCGATATTATCAAAAGAGATTTCATGGAAGCCTCAAATTTAACTGAAGAACAACTATCCAAAATGACAGGCATCCCACAAAACACCCTACATAATATACTAGAAGGCGCAGCACCCGTAACACAGGAAATTGCAGACAAACTTGAAAATGTGAGGTGCAGCAATGCTGTACTTTTGATGCGAATACAGGCAAGCTATGATTGCGCTCAAAGCTAAAGTAGCTATCAAGAATACATTTCAGGCATAAGCACGCTAGGACTTAAACCGCAAGAGTGAAAAAACTCTGCAAAAGAACCGCTCACGTTAAGGATAATTTCAAAATCTTTGTCCGCATGCGCACCTTCTGATAGCATAATCGGAATAGATAGTGCCGCATCACCTGATTTTGTATGTTCAAAAACACGACAAAGCCCCTTTACGGCTATATCAGGATTACCCTTAAAGGAAAGATAACTACTTATATACTCTCCGCCACCACCATAACTTAAACGGCGATTGCTTACTTCTCTCCGATCAAACTCGCTAAACGCATCAGGTTGCTTCTCATAAAGTTCCAGAGCTAACCACCTGATAAAAACATCTGTGGGCACATGTTCAATTTCAGGATATAATCGCCTCCATTCTCCAGCGGATAAATGCTTACTGGAAACAGTGAAAATTTTGATTAATTTTTCTTCGTCTTTTTGTGACATCGATGAACCATTTTAAATTTGGAAAAACATTATGTTTATAACAAGCATCGACAACCGCGTCAAATTTTAATTCTCCACTTCAATCAAAAACATGCTATAATAAAGATTAGTGGGCAGAATGCCGTACTCTAGCAAAAGGAAGAATTCCATGGCTCTCGTAATTGATCTCAAACCTGGCGAAAAAATCTTAATTGGCGAAGCCGTCATCACCAATGACAGCCAGCGCACGCGCCTCCATATTGCGGGCGAAGCCCCAATTATGCGGGAAAAAGATATCCTCAAGGAAGAAAACGCCGACACTCCATGCAAACGCGCCTATTTCCTCATCCAATGCATGTATCTCGCCAGCGACCCAAAACAATATCACGAACGGTATTTTGAAATTGTGAACGAAATACAACACGCCTCCCCCTCCTCCTCGTTCTTCTTCATGAAGATCAACGAAGAAATCATCAGCGGCAATTATTATAAAGCGTTAAAAGAAGGCAAAAATCTCATCTCCCACGAAGAGGAGCTACTCCAAAATGCCCGATAATCCTTATGCTCAAGCCGCCGGCGCATATGGCGATAATGCACAAAAAAACACCACTAATCAGCGCGAAATGGAAGGCCGCATCTTGCTGAAATCCGCAAAGATGCTCGGTGATATTCAAAAAGATTGGGACAGCATGACGCCCGAACTGTTGGAAACCGCATTAAAATATAATCGTCAAATATGGATGGTATTCTATGACACCGCACTGGAAAATCCGGAAAATAACCGCCCGAACGACTTACGCAGCAACATCATCAACCTCGCCAATTTCATCTTCAAACGCGAAGTCGACATCATGGCCGCCCCCGAAGCACAAAAACTCAACGCCCTCATCAACATCAACCGCGAAGTCGCCGCAGGATTAATGACCAAGCCAGAAGTGTCGGATAAGGATTAAATCCCAGGATCGTTAGGATTACTTACTTCTCCTGAAGCAACCCCCGCTTCGATGAAAACTTTGCCCAAATACATAGTACATCCGCCAATCAATATATTAACCAATGGGTTACCTGGGGCCACACCTTGAGTCGCCAGCGAAAAAACAGTGTCTAGCCCTACAAACAAACCCATCGAGAACATCGCACCCCCGCCGAGAATTTCGAAATCATTTCTTGTATTTTCCATTATTAATTCTCCTCTATAATTTATAAAGAGAACAATAAGCTTATAAAAGCATATGTCAATGAAGTATTTAGACTAAGCCGTCACACTCGTCGTAGAAGTCGCGACGTTACTACCGCTTTGTGCGCCAGCACTTAACGCGGCAATCGCAACTTGCGCGGCTCCCGCACTCGTGCCCACATCCGCTGGCGCAGAAGAACTTTGCGCGATAATGCTGGCCTGAACAACCGTTTCCGAAGTCCCACCCGAACTACGCGTAATCTCAGCAGAAGACCGCTCATTCACCACAGGCGAAGGCGCTGCATCCTGACTTTGAATTTGACGCTGTGCCGCTTGCGCTTGGCGTTGTTGCAATGTCGGCTCAGTCGGGAATTGCGTTAAAACATCACCCGTATCTGAATCCCGCACTTGAAAAACAGCAGTATCATATTGCGTATCCATAGATACGTTTAAACTTAAATAGGGGGCAACGGGTGCGCGAGACACGCTTTCGATATCAGCCTGACGTGCAGCCAATGAATTCGCAGTCGAAGCCTGAGCAGCGATAGCGCTACTCAATTGTGCATTCGATACTGCTGAATTGACAGCTTCAATCATAACAAATCTTACGTCCTAATTTAACATTCTAAATGTCTATGACCTCTCATAAACACTATACCCTACTCTCATAGTATCGCACATCATGTCAAATGTCAAGAAATTATCATGTATATCCACAGACTTGGCGACAAGCTTAGCATTCTATTAACCATTGATTATATTAGAAAAATATCAACTTCAACAGACATCACACCACAAAACGCAGCAATGGCAAAACCCGTTAAAATCCGCTATACTATAAGTTAAAGGTTTTCCCGATTAACGATTCAGGGTAAACTAAAAAATGTGAGTTCACATCATCGGCTTGCCCACCTTCATCTGGGCACCTCGCCGCATTGCGTTATTATAAAAAGGTTATACATTTGAGCAGTTTTGCAGACACATTAAAACAACTCGGCCCATCACGCCTTGGCATCATGGGGGCGATATTGCTCGGTCTCGTACTATTTTTCATGTTTGTGTCCATGCGCGTAGCCACGCCTGATCTCAAACTCCTCTACAGCGACCTCTCCAGCAACGACAGCGGCGCTATCGCAGCAAAACTTGAAGAAAGCCAGATTCCATACAAGGTCTCCCCCGATGGTGCGCGCATCATGGTCAGTGAAGCTGAAGTTGGCCGCGCACGACTTCTGCTCGCCGAAGCTGGCCTGCCCAATGGCGGCTCTATGGGCTACGAATTATTCGACAAACAATCGGGATTTGGCACCACAAATTTCGTCCAAAACATAAATCAAGTCCGCGCACTTGAAGGCGAACTTGCCCGCACCATCAGCTCCCTCGATGCCGTCCGTAGCGCACGTGTTCATCTCGTCCTTCCACAGCGCGAGCTGTTCAGCCGCGAAAACCGCAAATCCAGCGCCAGCGTTTACCTCGGTATACGTCCAGGCGCCGTTTTGGAACAACAACAAATCATGGGCATCCAATCCATGATCGCCTCCGCGGTGCCTGACCTCAAAGCCGCCAACGTCACATTAATCGACAGCAACGGTAATTTGCTTGCTCGTGGCGGTGGCGATGACCAAGCCAATATGATGTCTGTCAAAGCCGAAGAAATGCGCCGCAGCTATGAAGCCCGCCTGACCGACAAAATCGAAGATCAAGTCGGACGCATCGTTGGCTTTGGCAAAGTGCGCGCCATCGTCACCGCCGAAGTAAATTTCGACCGCATCAGCACCAACGAAGAAGTCTATGACCCCGAAGGCCAAGTTGTACGCTCAACACAAACCAGCGAAGAAAGCGGCACAGAACGCGAACCTCTATCCGACCAGGTTGGGGTAGAAACAAACTTACCGGGCATTGGTGGCGATCTTCTCTCTGGCACCGAACCCACCGCAGAAAACAACCGCATCGAAGAAGTCACAAACTTTGAAATCAGCCGCACCGTGCGCAACACGGTGCGTGAAGTCGGCGAAGTTACCCGCCTATCCGTTGCCGTACTTGTCGATGGTCGCTACACCACAAATGAAGAAGGCGAGAAAACATACGAAGAGCGCCCAGCCGAAGAGCTTAAACAGATCGAAGAATTGGTACGTAGCGCCGCAGGTTTTGACCCCGAACGCGCCGACACCATCACAATTAAAAACTTACAATTCGCGCAGATCGACATTGAAGAAACTGGTGTAGACAGCACCATGTTATTAGGCTTTGAGAAATCAGACCTGCTCGATGCGGCTGAAATGTTTTTAATCGGTATCATGGTAATCCTCGTCGTATTATTGGTACTTCAGCCAATGGTCACACGCATACTGACCGTCGAAACCAGAGACTCAAGTGCCGACGCGTTGGAAAATGACCTACTCACCGCTCGCGCATCGGCCCCCGCCATCGAAGGCCCTAGAGGCTCAAACGACATGACACATGGCGGCGATGCTCGCGAAGAAGAAGATACCCTCATTGACATCCAAGGCGTGGAGGGCAAGGTCAAATCTTCCTCCATTCGCAAAGTCGAAGAAATAGTTGAAAACTACCCCAATGAAACCGTATCCGTTATCCGAAGCTGGATGACCCAAGATAGCAATTAAGGACTAAACAACCCATGCGGGTAAGAGAAGATTATAGAACGCTCACTGGCCCTGAAAAAGCCTCTATCCTTTTGCTCTCCCTCCCCGAAGAGCAGACCGCAAAGCTGTTTGAGCAAATGGGTGATGAAGAAATTCTCGAGCTTTCTCAAACCATGTCCAGCCTTGGTAAAATCAGCCCCAATGTCGTGGAACGCCTGTTCATTGATTTCGCCGAACAAATGAGCTCCACCAATGCACTCGTCGGAACACGCGACAGCACAGAACGCCTATTGGCCAAAGCAGGCCTACCCGCCGACCGCATTAACGGCATCATGGAAGAAATTCGCGGCCCCGCGGGACGCACAATGTGGGAAAAGCTTGGCAATGTGAACGAAGAAATCCTCGCCGCGTTCTTGCAAAAAGAATACCCGCAAACCGTATCCGTTGTTTTATCAAAGGTCGACACCGACCACGCCGCCCGCGTCCTCGCGATGCTGCCCGAAAATTTTGCGCTCGAAGTCATCCACCGTATGCTCCGCATGGAAACGGTGCAAAAAGATATCCTCGACGAAGTTGAACGCACCTTGCGTCAGGAATTCATGACCAACCTCGCCAAAACCCAGCGTCGCGATTCGCATGAACTCATCGCCGATATTTTCAACAACATGGAGCGCACCACCGAAACCCGCTTCATGGAAAAGCTTGAACAAAGTGCCCCCGATGCGGCTGAAAAAATTCGCTCCCTCATGTTCACGTTCGAAGATCTATCAAACCTCGATCAAGCTTCAATGCAAACATTGATCCGCGCCGTTGATAAAGACAAGCTACCGACTGCACTAAAAGGCGCAACAGAAACAATGAAAGACCTGTTCTTCAACAATATGTCCGAACGCGCCGCCAAAATCATGAAAGAAGATATGGCCGCCATGGGGCCTGTGCGCCTAAAAGACGTAGAAGAAGCACAGCAATATATTGTCACTGTCGCTAAAGACCTTGAAGGACGCGGCGAAATCACCATCTCCAGTGGTGATGGCGAAGACGAGATGATTTACTAAAGCGCATCGTATCGTCATAATATTATAAGCGACAAAACATTTTTGTGGTGAACATCACAAACACAGCAAATATTGAGTAATCAAAACACAGATGACAACAAACGAAAAATTTTTATTCGACCAAAACATCTTCGATGATAATGGCAACATCGAAATGAGCAACGCCCTACCCGAAGCCCCTGTCTTCAGCGAAGACGAACTTAACACTGCAAAGAAAATAGCCTACCAAAAAGGTTACGCCCAAGCGCAAACCGAAGCTAGAGAAAGCCATGAAAAAGATGTCCGTGCCGCACTCGACAATGTGAACGAACAACTCCATACCTATATGACCAGCGAGCAATATCGCGAAAAACTCTATGAACGCGAAGTCATCTCGCTCTGCACACATATTTTCGAAACATTATATCCCCACTATGCCGAAAAAACCGGACTGGAAAACCTTAATCACGCCATTTCTACCATCGTACAAAAACACAGCCAGAAACAAGAACTTCATATCCGTATCCATCCCGACGTAGAAGCCGATATAAGACAATTGATGGATACTTTAAAAACGCAAGACAGCGATCTGCGTTATACAATCACCAAAGATCAAACTCTCGCTCCTGCCGCATGTAAAATCAAATGGAATAATGGTGGCGCGCTCCATGATAATGACACGATGGCCAAAGAAATCCTGAACATTTTAAAAGACGCACTTGCAGGAAAGCCTCTGAGCGTTCATGATAATAGTGATGAAGAAGTTGGCGTGGAAATTGCACCCCTCCCCGATGTGGAAGATCCTCCCCCACCTTCCAATGGAGATACGACATGAGTGATGATGACGAACAAGTAACAGACACAGACACAGATAAAGGTGGCGACACAAAAACCGGCGCGCCTATGGGGCTTAATGAAATCGAAGCCGATGAAGGTGCTACCCCTTCAAACAATAAGGATTACGCAATCGGTGAGCCTATGGCCGATGACGTAACCGCAATCTATGATATTCCGGTACAAATTTCCGCTGTCCTCGGACGCTCCACCATGCAAGTCAGCCAGCTTTTGAAACTCGGTCGTGGCGCGGTGGTCGAATTGGATCGCAAAGTCGGTGAAGCCATCGACATATACGTCAACAACCGCTTAGTCGCACGCGGCGAAGTCGTGGTAGTAGAAGATAAACTGGGTATAACCATGACAGAAATTGTAAAATCTGATCGTAAATAATTAGAATAATAGAGCCAATAACGCCAAAATTTTTTAAACAGGATGTTTTAAACCACTATGGCCGAAAAGAAAAAAACACCCGATACAGGGCCAATGCCCATTGTTTCAATTCCCGTAGCGACATCAAAGCTTGACCTTGCCACTGTTTTGGGGATGGTTTTCGCGTTGGGTTTAATCATTGGCGCGATCGTAATGGGTAGTAGCAACGCAAACTTCTTTAATGTTCCCGCTCTTATGATCGTTCTACTCGGCACACTCGCCGCCACTGCAATTTCATATACCCCTGAAGAATTAAAACGCTCTGGCAGTATCGTGCGCTATTCCCTATATATTCGGGATTGGAAAACCTCCCAAATCGCCAAAACTCTCGTGTCCTTATCATCGATAGCCAAGCAAAAAGGCGTGCTATCCCTGACGGCGTATAATAAAAATTTCGCGCAAATCCCGTTCATGAACCACGCGTTTCAAATGGTCATTGACGGCTTCAAACCCGAAGACATCGCATTTTTATTAGAGCAAGAATTAGACGCAGAAACTGATCGGCATCTCCGTTCAGCCAGCATGGCACGCCGCGCCGCCGAAGTCGCTCCCGCTATGGGATTGATCGGAACCCTCGTTGGCCTTGTGCAAATGCTCGCCGATTTGGAAAACCCCGAAACCATCGGCCCCGCCATGGCCGTAGCTTTGCTCACCACATTTTATGGCGCGATCTTGGGCACTGTCGTCATGTCGTCACTCGCAATTAAACTGGATAAACGCTCAAACGAAGAAGTGCTCATCAAGCGCATGATCAAAATCGCCGCAATATCTATCGCCAGCCAAGAAAATCCGCGCAAACTCGAAATGCTCCTCAACAGCGAGCTTCCGCCAATGTCACGCATCCGCTATTTCGATTAAGCGATATCAATGCGTAAGATAATCAAGACAACACTATCTCTAGTTTTTATATATATCGCATTTAATGCTGCATTGTTTCTTAATCAACGCAATTTAATTTACCGCCCTGATCCGTCTTCGCTAAACGATCCCATCCAAGGCGCGCAATTAATCGAAACTAAAACCGCCGATGGCCTCGCTCTCAATGCGTGGTTTGTTCCCGCATTACAAAAAGATGCGCCTATACTCCTGCTTTTTCACGGCAACGCAGGCAATATCCGCCATCGCATTCACAAAATCCTGCCTTTCAACCATGACGGCTATAACATCCTCCTCGCCGAATATCGCGGCTACGCGAGCAACCCTGGCAAACCCACAGAACAAGGTCTTTATAATGACGCCGAAAGCTATTACGCATGGCTCAACGATAATGGCTACGTCGAAAACGACATCATCCTCTACGGCGAATCCCTCGGCACAGGTGTAGCCGTAGAAATGGCCACACGCTATCCGCCAAAAGCGCTCATCCTCGAAGTGCCATTCACAAAACTATCCGCCCCCGCGCAAAACATGTACCCGTTCACCCCTTTTATCGACGTATTAATGCACGATAAATTCTATTCCATCGATAAAATAGCCGCAATTTCCGCGCCCAAACTTTTCCTCATCGCCGCAAAAGACGAAGTCCTCGGCGCGCAAACTGGCTTAGATTTATTCGAACGCGCCAACGCTCCCAAAACGCTCAAAGTCTTTAATGATGCAAAACACAACACCATCGGCAACTTCTCCCCCTATACCGATATCGCGCAATTTTTAGCGCCTATAAATAAAAAATAACGATTTGGGAACTCTTTACGCCAATAAATGTTAGTATACCCGAATACGAAAGCATAGTTGCTGACGTAAAACATATTTAAGGAGACTTTAAAATGAAAAAACTAGCTTTAATCGCTGCCGTAGCAGCAATCGCCATCCCCGCAACAGCGCAAGCAGGCCGCGGTGATATGCACAAAGAAACGAACCACATGTATGATGGTTCAACTAAAGTTGTTGTTGATACAAAAATGGTGACAACAACAGGTACAGAGCAAACTTGGGCAATCCCACAAGATGGTCAAACACGTACTGTTGATCTCGTTAATGGTGGCAAATTAAGAATGGACGGAAGTGCCGCCTATTTGATGACAAACAACGGCTGGAAATATAGCGCACCAAACGGTGAATACACATCCAACGAAAACGTAAGCTATTTCACTGAAAACGGTGTTGTACTTTACGCCCAACCTAACGCTGGTAGCCAGTACGTAATTGAAACAGATGTTCAAGACCACGACAAAGATGGCTATATTAATGATGTTGATGTGAACGTTGAGAAAACCAATCGTTAATCATTCATAAAATAAAGATCAAACCCACAAGATTCATACTTTGCGGGTTTTTTCTTGTCTACACCACGCGGCGTGCTATTCTTAACTCCAGAGTTTTTAGGAGAGTATAATGCGACTAATGATTATCGGCAGATTAGAAGGATTTATTTCCCAAGCAGGAAAAATCGCCCTGCAAAAAGGAGCCAAAGTCATTCACTGCGAAGATATAGACCAAGCCATAGGCGCACTCCTCAATGGCAGGGGCGCAGACCTTGCCATGATCGACGTCAAACAAAAAATCCGCCATTTTATCGATCGCCTTGATGCTGAACGCATTCACTTACCCGTGATCGCCTGCGGCATTGAAAATGATGCCCGCTCCGCCGTTAAAGCCATTGAACAAGGCGCCAAAGAATATGTGCCCCTTCCGCCGGATGCCGATCTCATCGCCGCCGTCCTCGCCGCCGTGACCCAAGAACAAAACAATATGATCGCCGATGATCCATCAATGAAGGCCGTACTCGCCCTCGCCGATAAAATCGCCCCATCCGAAGCCACCGTCTTAATCACAGGAGAATCCGGCACCGGTAAGGAAGTGATGAGCCAATATATTCACAACAAATCCAAACGAAGCGACGCGCCCTTTATCGCCGTCAATTGCGCCGCGATCCCTGAAAACCTACTAGAATCCGAACTTTTCGGCCATGAAAAAGGCGCATTCACGGGCGCAACATCACGCCGCATTGGTAAATTCGAAGAAGCCGACAAAGGCACATTGTTGCTTGATGAAATCAGCGAGATGGATATCTCCCTCCAAGCCAAACTCCTACGCGCCCTCCAAGAACGCGAAATCACCCGCGTCGGCAGCAATAATGCCGTCAAAGTCAATGTACGCATCATCGCCACATCCAACCGCGACATGGAAGCCTCGGTCGAAAAAGGCGATTTTCGCGAAGATCTCTATTTCCGCTTGAACGTGGTCAATATCGACCTGCCGCCATTGCGTGAACGCCCCAAAGACGTGGTCACCCTCGCCCAATTTTTCGCCAATAAATACGCAGAAGCCAACGGCGTTGAAAAAAAGAAACTTTCCACCGATGCTGCCACCAAACTCCAAGCCTATGGCTGGCGCGGCAATATCCGTGAATTGGAAAACACCATGCACCGCGCCATTTTGATCTCCATCGAAGACCAATTAGAAGCCGATGCTATACATTTAGCGGACGGAAAATTCCAAAACAAAAACACCCCCGCCCCTGTCGCCACGACGACACCGACACCCCAACAAAACGACACAGCATCACCCCTCGAAAACCCTGGCGCTGTCGAGGGGCTAGTCGGGCGCTCCATCGCCGATGTAGAACGTGATATGATCGTTAATACACTCGAGCATTGCCTTGGCAACCGCACCCACGCTGCCAACATCCTCGGCATCTCCATCCGCACCCTGCGCAACAAACTCAACGCCTACAAAGACGACGGCATGAACATCCCCAATAGCGCAAGCGGTGGCTGATCCGCGTCATAGCAAGGCAAAGCCGAAGCAATCTATTTCTACAAATATGTTTTACCAGATTGCTTCTTCGCTAAACGCTTCTCGCAATGACAAGTAATACACGGCTTGACGGCTAATCATTAACAACTTCCGCCTGCAACACCGTGCCATCAACGCGTATAACGCGCACTTTCTGTCCTGCCGCGATATCGTTTTGTCCGCATTCGATTTTCCACGTGGAATCATCGACCTTCACCTTGCCAAAACCATTCACAACAGGCTCGATTAAAGTAAAAACCCGCCCGACATATTGCTGCCCACGGCGGTTAAGCGCTGGCTCATCCGTTTCTTGACTATTCGGATTTCGCTTTTTATAAACACGCCCCGCAATAACCCCAAGCACGGACAGCCCCGCCCATAATACAAATTGCATATGCCATCCCGTATCAGGTAAAGCGAGCAAAATCCCCCCAACCAGCCCCGCAGAAACCCCAAGCCAGAGAAAGAAAAAGCTCATGCTCAAAACTTCCAAAACCAGAAAAACCCCAGCAATCACAAGCCAGTGCCAAAACACCAATATGGTCAAATCAAAACCAAACATATCCATGATTACTTCTTCCCATCTTTGGTCAAAAATGCGTCCTTGGCGATTTCCGCGATTCCGCCCAGTGATCCCAGTACCGCCGAAGTCTCCAGCGGCATAAACAGCACTTTTTGATTAGGCGAATTGGCAAATTGCCCCAGCGCTTTCACATACTCTTGCGCCACAAAGTAATTAATCGCCTGACTATCGCCCTTTGCAATCGCCACAGAAACCAATTCCGTAGCTTTCGCTTCGGCCTGTGCAGAACGCTCCCGCGCTTCCGCATCCAAAAACGCCGCTTCTTTGCGCCCTTCCGCCTCTAAAACCGCAGAGCGCTTCTCACCCTCGGATCGAGTAATTTCGGCTTCACGATAACCTTGCGCCTCCAAAATTGTCGCGCGCTTTTCACGCTCCGCTTTCATCTGACGTGCCATAGATTCCACCAAGTCACGCGGCGGCGTAATATCTTTAATCTCAATCCGCGTCACTTTAATGCCCCACGGCTCGGTCGCCTCATCGACAATCGCGAGCAAGCGCGCATTAATCGCATCACGCTCCGACAACAATTCATCCAAATCCATCGACCCCATAACTGTACGAACATTGGTGGTGGTGAGGTTGAGCGTCGCCCGCTCCAAATCCCGCACCTCATAAGCCGCACGCGCCGCATTGAGCACCTGATAAAACACCACGCCATCAACCTGCACCACCGCGTTATCCTTGGTGATAACCTCCTGTGAAGGCACATCCAGCACCGTTTCCATCATATTCATCTTCGCGCCCACCGCATCAATAAATGGCACAATAAAATGCAGCCCCGGCTCCATCGTTTGCGTATATTTCCCAAACCGCTCCACCGTATATTCATACCCCTGCGGCACCGCCTTAACGCCCCGAAACACCAGCAAAACGCACAAACCCACAAAAACCAATACAAAAGTGCCCATCGAAATTTCCTTTAAAATTAAATGTTTAATTCCACAAAGCATGCCCCTTAAAACGCACCAAAACAAGCCACGCCAACCACATATTAACGTTTTATTAACACTTCACTGTCATAATCGGGAGGAAAATTAGGAGTAGCAAAGAGAATTATGGCTGAAGAAGAAAAAACTGTTGGACAATCTGCCGCTGAATTAGCCACGGCTGTTAAAGGCAGAGTAGAAAGCTTCATTGAAGATGATGGTGTTCAAAACACAATCGACAGCGTAACAAAAAAAGTGCAGGGCGGACTTGATACCGCCACCGAAGCAGTGGAAGAAGGCGTAACATTTGACAAGTTTAAAGAAGCTTATGATGCCCACAGCACAGACATTGAACGTATAGCAAGCGTTGCTAGTTTATTTGGCGGCGTTGGAACAGCTGTTGTAAATATGGCGTTTCAAAATGGCGGTGGCGATTTAAATAAAATTTTTCAGGCATTAACCTCCAATGAACTCCCGACTGCACCCGCCCCACCAAACACCGACAAACCAGACCCAAACAAGCTAACAGAAAGCTCAAATAGCCCCCACATTAAACAACAAGCACCCAAAGTAGGCTTCTGGGAACTCGCTATGTCAGGGCAAATTGGCGCCGCCACAGCGCTGTTAAAAAACAAACTATTTACTCCATTGGACATGGTTAGCAATTTTTTGAAAAATATACCCTCACAAATCATGGACAAAATCACAAATACATTCCCATTCCTTGGAAACATACTTCCGAGTATTGGCTCTGGGATTCTTATGGTAAAGACTATGTTCAACGGCTTCCTTTCAACTTTAGGCTTGAGTAACGAATCTCCTTCCGACGATCAAAGTCTTGTGAACACTTCTGAGCGCGAGGCCATTACGCGATTAAACGTTGTAGCATCTAAACTCGATGGCCCCAACCGCGAACAAATAACCGATCTCGCCACAAAAATTGAAAAAGGAGAATTGAATTTATCTGAATATTTTGGTGAAGCACTGAGTAATAAAGCCCCACGCCCAGAAATAGACACGAAAGAGTCCTTAGAAGCTTCTGTAAGCGCTACTTTTTCCGCTGCAACCAACGGCAAAAATGAACAGGCAGAAGACGCATTAAGAGTGCTCCAAATCGCAGAACTCGCCGAAGAAGCTGAGCCACTTGCAACTGTTGATGCACCTTTTACAATTCGCGGGAATTAATACCCACCCTTTTCAATTTGCCTAAAGCCGCCGCGCGATATAGAATAAAATATATAAGCGCACTTCCGCGCATCTTTTCACTTTTTTCGCATCGATCGCCATGGCTGACCCCGCTCAACAAAACAACACAGCTTCCCAAAACATGAGCAACGCCATGGGCGCCATCGCACCCTATATGCGCACCGATGTGATGTTTGCGTTCGCCATCATTGGCATCATCATGTTCATGCTCGTGCCCATGCCCAAAATCATGCTGGATTTGGGCTTGGCCGTTTCCATCATGTTTTCCGTGATGATTTTGATGACGGTCCTGTTCATCCGCACCCCGCTTGAATTTTCAACATTCCCCACCGTTTTGCTAGTGGCCACATCGCTTAGGCTCGGCCTGAACGTCGCCTCCACACGGCTGATTTTATCCGAAGGGCACACAGGCCCCGACGCCGCAGGCGCAGTAATCGGCGCATTCGGTACATTCATCATCCAAGATTCCTACGTGGTTGGCGCGATTGTTTTCGCCATTTTGGTGATCGTCAATTTCGTCGTCATCACCAAAGGATCGGGGCGCATCGCCGAAGTCGCCGCTCGCTTCACCCTTGACGCCATGCCCGGCAAGCAAATGGCCATTGACGCCGACCTCTCCGCCGGCATGATCACCGAAGACGAAGCCAAAGCACGCCGTAAATATCTGGAACAAGAAAGCACTTTTTTCGGCTCCATGGATGGTGCTGCAAAATTCGTACGCGGCGATGCCATCGCGGGGCTACTTATCACCTTCATCAATATTATCGGCGGAATTGTCATTGGCATGACCTCCCAAGGGCTAACCCTCGCCGATGCGGCCTCCACTTACACGATCCTCACCATCGGTGACGGCCTCGTCAGCCAAATCCCCGCGCTGGTCGTCTCTGTTGGCGCAGGGTTGCTAGTCTCCAAAGCCGGTGTCGAAGGCTCTGCGGAGCAAGTATTATTCCAACAAATCGGCGCATACCCGCGCGCGCTCGCGATGTCCTCTGGCCTTATGCTGGTGCTCGGACTTGTGCCCGCCATCCCCGCCGCACCATTCATCACACTCGCCGCCATCACAGGCGCTTTAGCATGGGCCTCATTCAAACGCGTTGAAAAAGTCGAAGCCGCCGAAGCCCAAGCCAAAGCCGCACTCGCACTACCCGGCGGCGCTGGCGGTGCAGTCCCCGCGGAAGAGCCAATCTCTAAGGCTCTTGCTATCGATACAATACGCCTCGAAATGGGCTACGGTCTCTTGCCCCTAGTCCAAGGCGATGGCGGCAACAAACTCACCGATCAAATCAAAGGCCTGCGCCGTCAACTCGCCGAAGATATGGGCTATGTCCTGCCCGCCGTGCGCATTCAGGATAACCTCCAACTCCCCGCCAACACCTATATCGTGCGCATCAAAGAAATCGAAGCAGGGCGCGGCGATGTACGCCCGAACATGAATATGTGCATGGACCCCTCTGGTGCCAAAATCACCCTCCCCGGCGAAGCCACCGTAGAGCCAACATTCGGTCTGCCCGCAATGTGGATTGATGAACAACACAAAGAAGAAGCGCATTTCAAAGGCTATACGGTCGTCGATGCCCCTACCGTCATCACCACCCATATCACCGAGCTAATCAAAGACAATATGCCCGATTTGCTCAATTATTCCGAAACGCAAAAATTGCTCGATGAAATGCCGCAAGATTACCAAAAACTGGTGGCCGATGTTATCCCAAGCCAAATCAATGTTGGCGGTCTGCAGCGTGTACTACAAAAATTACTCGCCGAGCGTGTATCCGTGCGCGATATGCCGACAATCCTCGAAGGCATTTCCGAAGCCAGCAGCTTCACCAAAAACATCGCCCACATCACCGAACATGTGCGCACGCGTCTGTCGCGCCAACTCTGTGATACCAACTCTAACGCTTCGGGGATTGTGCCGTTGGTCACGCTGTCGCCCGATTGGGAACATGCTTTTGCCGATGCGCTCATGGGCGACGGCGAAGAAAAACAACTCGCGATGCCACCAAGCCAGCTACAAGAGTTTATATCTGTCGTGCGCTCGCGCTACGAAGAAATCTCCGCAACTGGCGAAGTGCCCGTCATGCTCACCTCCCCCGCCATCCGCCCCTACGTGCGCAGCGTAATCGAGCGTTTCCGCCCGCACACCACAATCATGTCGCAAAACGAAATCCACCCCAAAGCGAAAATCAAAACGTTAGGACAAATCTAAAATCATAGATAAGGATACGCCGTGCAAAATTTCGACGTCATTTCACCACAACATCATTCTTTATTAATAAACGCAAATTCAATAGCAGTTTCTCAATCAAGCATCCCCGGATTAATCGCCGCCACTCTATACCTAACCGGCGCCATGCTTTTCTTCAGCTTCGTCTTTTTTCTTATACTAAACATGGTTTTTAAAAATGATGAAATCACTATACGCCAAGCTGTTATAATATGTTCAAGGCGATTTTACATTGCATTAACTATAGTAATTTTAGCAACCGCTTCTACATTTTACACCCAATATATATATGCAATAATAGTTTTTTCTTTAGGAATAATGTACGTCCATTATTTATACTTTCACCAAATTCAATCAAAACCAAAAAAACATGCGCTCCTTCATGCGAGCTTATATGAACCTGCTAAAATATTAATATCATTGATAGGAACAATAATTTTGGGCTTATTACCACCTATGCTTCTAATAATTACGCTAGAGCATTACAGCATCATACAAATAGGCGCAAAAGGGTTTGAAGCTTTAATCGCTGTCACATTCTTACCCCTAAGCTTCGCTGTAATGTTTTTAACCCTTTACTCGCTCTATAAAATCTTAAAAAATAAGGGGAAAATAAATGCGCCTTTAAAAATCAAACACCTCATTATTTTGTGGGCATTAACATCCTTTACTTTTTCACGCCCTATCTGGTACGAACAGCTTACAACACCACACTACGATGCACCTGCGGAATTAAAACGATCAACTTTTAGCATCAATTGAGAAGCAAACCGTCATAATTACTACACGCTTAAAAAACACTATGCTGGCATCATACTCAGATCGTAAGAAGCTTCCTCTTGTCGTACTTCTTCTTTAGGTGGCGTAGAAACAATCGCCCATTCACCTTTTGCAAGTTTATTAAACCGCTGATAGTTCTGATAAGTGCGCGTCAGAAGAGCGGCCTTATTTGCCGCTGCTTGCGCCAGTCCAAAGCTAGGGTTTTCTGCCATAATCATATAGCCTGCAGCACTCGTTAAGGACAAGGCACCATAAAAACCAGCGACACATATATATGCGCGCTTACATTGATTGATTGGCTGTCCATATTTATGAACACTCGCCATCGCTGTTTCAGCATCGGGCGTTTTATCAATACATAAATTATTAAGTGTTTCTTTTTTAACAAAACTTAATTTGCCATACTCCCCTGAAAACGCGTTTGCAAGAGTCTTATCCATAACAAAGCGTAAAGTGGCTATATCAAATACATTCGAAGCACCTGTACTGATTATTGTATCTATCACATCACTTTTTCGAGAATCAGGATCTGCATCGACGCCTGGCTCCCCACTCACCACATAACGTGCGACAGCCGCAAAGGCCGTACCAATTCCCGCAGCTTTAAATACATCAGACGTTAAAAAACATTGTACTGCTGGAGTATGAATAGGATCACCCAGAAGTGTGATATAGTCATTCCAATTAACAATCGTATATGTTATACTTATGCATGACATATCCAATATCATTTCGTCGCAAGGTTGTTGCGC